>NZ_JBEYER010000019.1:0-82632 GCF_040634005.1 Micromonospora sp. NPDC007271 | reverse complement strand
GGTGGGCGGACTGCACGGGCTGTCGACGGCGTACCTGCGGCGGCACTTCGACGAGATCGTCTCCTTCGCCGGGGAGCAGGTCGAGCGCTCCATCGACACCTCCGTCCGGCACTACTCCTCCGGCATGAAGGTGCGGCTCGGCTTCGCGGTCATCGCCCACCTGCCGCACCCCATCCTGTTGGTGGACGAGGTGACCGCGGTCGGGGACGCGGAGTTCCGCGCGAAGTGCTATGCGACCATCGAGCGACTTCTCGCGGAAGGGCGCACGCTGGTGCTGGTGTCACACAACGAAAAGGACCTCACCCGGTTCTGTCGTCGAGGGCTCTACCTCGACGCCGGGCGGCTGACCGTCGACGGGACCATCGACGAGGCGCTGCAGGCGTACGCCAGCGCCGCGCCGCGGTGACGCTCGCGATCGTGCTCGCCGCCGGCCCGGCCGCGAGCCTGACCACCGCTGCCGGGGAGCGCCTGGCCGACCGGCTCGTCGGGCAGTGGCGGCGAGCCGGGGCGAGCGACGTGCGAGTGGTCGCCGACCTGACCGAGTTGGCCGCGCTGCTGGCCGGCGCCACCGGCCCGGTGCTGGTCAGCGGGGCCGACCTGGTCGCGCACACCGCCGTACTCCGGCATCTGGCCACCAGCCCGGTGGGGCCGACGGTGGCCCTGGTGCTCACCGACCCGCCGGCACCGGGGCAGGTGCCGGTCCGCGAGGAGCGCGGCCAGGTGGTGGCGGTCGGTGACCCGGCCGGCGCGACCGGGGTGTTCGGCGGCGCGCTGCGGGTCGGCCCAGCCGATCTGCCGGCCCTCGCCGCCGCGGCCGAGGCGGCGGCCAACGCCGCGCCGACCGCCCGGCCGGCCCGGGTGGCGGGGCCGGCGTCCGCGGTGGATCGGCTCTTCGCCGAACTGGCGGCGTGCGGCGCGCTGGCCTTCGCCCACCGGGTACGCCTGCTCGTGGCGCACCGGGTCGGCACCGGCGCCGACCTGGCCGCGGCCGAGGCGGCGGTGGCCGCCGTCGACGAGGACAAGGCCGAGCTGCGGCTGTCGGTGAAGGAGCGGGACGACTTCTTCACCACGTTCTTCGTCAGCACCTGGTCCCCGTACGTGACGAAGGCCGCCGCCCGGCTCCGGCTCAGCCCGACCGCGGTGACCATGATCTCGGTGGCCTTCGCGGTGGCCGCCGCGGTGCTGTTCGGGGTCGGCGGGCGGCCCGCGCTGGTCGCCGGGGCGGTCCTGCTCTACCTCGGCTTCGTGTTGGACTGCGTCGACGGGCAGTTGGCCCGCTACACCCGGCAGTTCAGCGCCTGGGGCGGCTGGCTGGACACGATGGCCGACCGGGCGAAGGAATACCTGGTCTACGCCGGTCTCGGCTACGGCGCCATGCACGCCGGCTTCCGCTACGGCTGGGCCCTCGCGATCGCCGCGATGACGTTGCAGACCGTGCGGCACATGACCGACACCTGGTACGGCGTGCTGCACGACGAGGCGGCCCGACGGCCTCGCCAGGCGACCGGGGAGGCCGGGGGCATCGGCGGCAGGCTGAACGCCGCATCGACCCGGGTGCAGGCGGACACCGGCTCGGTGTCGTACTGGCTGAAGCGGACGGTGGTCTTCCCGATCGGCGAGCGGTGGGCGCTGATGGCGGTGACCGCCGCGCTCTTCGGCCCGCTGGTGGCGCTCTGTGCGGTGCTGGCGTGGGGGACGCTGGCCTTCGCGTACACCGGGGCGCTGCGGACCCTGCGGGCCCGCTGGATGCGGGTGCCGGTGGTGGCCACGGTCGACGCCACGCTGCACCGCGACGACGGTCCGCTTGCCCGGGGGGTGCCGGCGGTCCGCCGGCCCGGGCCGCTGGTGCTGGCGGTGCTCGGCGCGCTCGGTGCGGTGGCCCTGCTGGTCTGGGCGTTGTCCACCGTGCGCGCCGGCGACCGGCTGCCCGGCTGGGGGCTGCTGCTGGGGCTGTTGGTGTTGCTGCTCGGCGGGCTCGGCGCGCGGGCGCCGCACACCGGGGCGCTGGACTGGCTGGTCCCGGCCGCGCTGCGGGCCGGGGAGTACCTCTTCGCCATCGCCGTCGGGGTGGCCGGCCGGGCGCCCGCCTGGCTGATCTTCGGGTACGTCTTCGTGCTCACCCTGCACCACTACGACCTGACCGCGCGGCTGGAGAAGCGGCAGGCGGCCCCGCCGCTGCACTCGTGGACGCTGGGCTGGGACGGGCGGTCGGCACTCCTCGCGCTCGCCACAATCGCCGGATATGTGAGTATCGGTCTGGTTACAATCGGCGCGTACCTTCTCGTGGTTTTTGGCGCGAGCGTGGTCCTCGCCTGGGTGGTCCTGCCGGCCCGCGCTCGACGGGCGCCGGTCCTGGTGGGTGGCGGTGACCGCTCGCCGGGCTGACGGAGGGCCGGCCGGGATGACCCTGATCAGCTTCGTCGTGCCGGCCTTTCAGGTGCAGGGTTACCTGCGGGAGTGCCTCGACTCGATCCTCGGCCAGCCGTACGGCGACCTGGAGGTGATCGGGATCGACGACGCCTCCCCGGACGGCAGCGGCCAGATCCTCGTCGAGTACGCCGACCGTGATCCCCGGGTCCGCCCGGTCCGGCTCGCCGAGAACGTCGGGCTCGGTCCGGCCCGCAACATCGGGCTGGACCGGGCCGTCGGCGAGTACGTCTGGTTCGTCGACGGTGACGACTGGCTGGTCCCCGGTTGCCTGCCGCACGTGGCGGACCGGCTGGTCGCCACCCGGCCGGACGTGCTGATCGTCGACCACGTCCGGGCGTACTGGAACAACGTGGGCACGCGCAGCGCCATGCCCGAGGTGTTCCCGGAACCGCCCGGCGAGGTGACGTTCCGGCTGCGGGACCGGCCGGAGACCATGCGGCTGCTGCACACCGCCTGGAACCGCGTGGTCCGGCGGGAGTTCCTGGTCGAGCGGGAGCTGCGCTTCGAGCCCGGGTGGTACGAGGACGTGTCGTTCAGCTACCCGGTGCTGATGGCCGCCGAGCGGATCGGCGTGCTGGACCGGATCTGCCTGAACTACCGGCAACGCCGGACCGGAGCCATCACCCGTACCCGGGGGGACCGGCACTTCGAGGTGTTCGCCCAGTGGCACCGGGTGTTCCGGATCATGGACCGGTGGGGACCGGAGGTGGCCGCACTCCGTCCCGGGATCTTCGAGCGGATGATCTGGCACTACCTCACCGTGCTCGGCAACGGCGAGCGGATCGCCCCCGAGCTGCGGCCGGCGTTCTTCGCCCGGATGCACGCCGACTACGTCCGCTTCCTGCCGCCCGAGGGCTATCCGGTGCCGTCCGGGCTGGACGGGATGAAGCACCAGTTGGTGGCGGCCGGGCGCTGGCGGACGTTCAGCGCCCTCCGGGCGGCCCACCAGGCCGAGGAGCACGCCCGGCGCTCGGTCCGTCGGGTCCGGCGGCGGGTGCTGCCGGTGGCCCGGCGGGCCGCCCGGGAGGCGCGGGACGCCGTGCTGGGCGAGTACTACCGGGCCGAGCTGCGCCGGCCGCTCGACCCGAGCCTCGCCGTCTACGCCGCGTACTGGTACCGCGGGTACGCCTGCAACCCCGCCGCGATCTACGCCGCCGCCCGCCGGTTGGCACCGCAGGTACGCGGCGTGTGGATCGTCCGGCCGGACCGGGTCGACACCCTCCCGCCCGGCGTCGAGTACGTGGTCGCCGGCACCCGGGACTACTACCGGGTGCTGGCCCGGGCCCGCTGGCTGGTCAACAACGTCAACTTCCCGGACCACGTCCGCAAGCGGGCCGGCTCGGTCCACCTGCAGACCCACCACGGCACGCCCGTCAAGGTGATGGGGCTGGACCAGCAGCGCTACCCGCTCGGCGCGGTCGGGATGGACTTCGCCCGGCTGCTGCGTCGGGCGGACCGCTGGGACTACAGCGTCACCTCGAACAGCTTCTCCACGCAGATGTGGGAGCGGGCGTACCCGGCCACGTTCACCACGCTCGAGGTCGGTTACCCGCGCAACGACCGGCTGGCGCTGGCCACCCCGGCGGAGTGCCGCCAGGCCCGGGCGGAGCTGGGCATCGGCCCGGACGAGACGGTCGTGCTGTACGCGCCGACGCACCGGGAGCACCTGCCCGGCTGGCGGCCGCCGTTCGACCCGGACCGGATGCGTGACGTGCTCGGCCCCTCCGGGCGGGTGCTGATGCGCAGCCACTACTTCCACGACCGGGACCGGCGTCTCCGTGGCCCGTCCGGCGGCGCGGTGCTGGACGTGAGCGACCACGACCGGGTGGAGGACCTGTACCTGGCCGCGGACGTGCTGGTCACCGACTACTCGTCGGCGATGTTCGACTACGCGGTCCTGGACCGGCCGATCGTCGTGTACGCCCCGGACTGGGACGCGTACCGGGTGACCCGGGGCGTCTACTTCGACCTGATCGCGGAGCCGCCCGGCGCGGTGGCGCTCGACTTCCCCGCACTGCTGGACGTTTTCCGGTCGGGCGCGCTCCGGTCCGAGCAGGCCGAGCGGGCGCGGCAGCGGTTCCGGGCCCGGTTCTGCGCGCTCGACGACGGTCACGCCGCCGAGCGGGTGATCCGCCGGGTCTTCCTCGGCGAGCCGGCCTGAGCCGGTCGGTAGGTCCTTAACAGGGCCGTCACGAGTGGAACATGGCACGTTTACCCGATGTGCTAATTCGATGAGATTGGTCACAGTCATCTCCGAGTTTCAGCCGACGAGCTGGGGAGGTGACGGTGACCACCGTCGCGCTCAAGGATGTCACGAAGGTGTTCCAGGACGGGACAGTCGCGGTCGACACCATCAATCTGGACGTCAACGACGGCGAGTTCATGGTGCTGCTCGGCCCGTCCGGCTGCGGCAAGTCCACGGTGCTGCGCATGGTCGCCGGGCTGGAGGACCCGACAACCGGAGCGGTCATGCTCGACGGCGAGGTCGCCAACGACCTGCCCCCGCGGGACCGGCGGATCGCCATGGTCTTCCAGGACTTCGCCCTCTACCCGCACATGACCGTCGGCGAGAACATCGGCTTCCCGCTCCGGCTCGCCGGGGTCCAGCCGGACTCGCGCGGGGAGCGGATCGAGGACGTGGCGAGCGCCCTCGGCATCGGCGACGTGCTCGGCCGCAAGCCCAGCCAGCTCTCCGGTGGCCAGCGGCAGCGGGTGGCGATGGGCCGGGCCATCGTGCGCCGCCCCGGGCTGTTCCTGATGGACGAGCCGCTCTCCAACCTGGACAGCGGCCTCCGCGCCGAACTGCGTGCCGAGATCTCCGGGCTGACCCGCGAGCTGGGCGTCACCACCATCTACGTCACGCACGACCAGGCCGAGGCGCTGACCATGGCCGACCGGGTCGCCATCATGCGCAGGGGCGTGCTCCAGGACGTCGGCACCCCCACCCAGGTGTACGGCCGGCCGGCCACCCTCTACGTCGCCGCGTTCCTCGGCAGCCCCCGGATGAACCTGCTGGAGGCGTCGGTCTACGTCCATCTCGACCGGTACGTGGCGCTCAACCTCGGGGAACAGGCGCTCTACCTGCCCTGGGACGACATCCGCAGCCGGGCTGTGGCGCACTACCACGGTGAGCGGATCGTGGTCGGGATGCGGGCCGAGGCGCTCACCCCGGTCGCGCCCGACGCCCCCGGTCACGTGCTCCGGGGACGGATCCGCTACCTGGAGCACCACGGCCACGAGTCGCTGGCCTTCCTCGACATCGGCGCCACCGCGATCGTGGTCGACGAGATGGGCACCCCGATGGAGCACGACGCGCCCGGCCAGCGCGGGCTGCGCCGCTTCGGCCAGGTCGTGCAGCGGTTCACCGGCCGGGCGGCGGAGTCTCCGGCCACTGCGCCCGTCGGCGGCAACCGGACCAGCGTGCTCCCCGACCCCGGCCGGCACCACCGCCGCCCGGCGGAACTCGCCGTCCGGCTGGCCCCGTACCCGCCGGTCACGGCGGGGCACCCGCTCGCCGTCCAGGTACGCATGGACGCGCTGCACTTCTTCGACGAGCGCGGCGACCGGATCGACGTCGGCTGGCGCTGAACGAGTACGGCCCGGCCGGTGACCTCGTCACCGGCCGGGCCGAATCCCGCGCTCGTCGGTCAGTTGCCGGCGGTCAGGCCCTCCAGGCCCTTCAGCATCTCGGCGAAGTCGGCGGTCTCCGCCGGGGGCGGCGTCTCGACGTTGACCGGCTTGCCGTAGTCGGTGTAGTCGACCGTCAGGTCGCTCATCGTGCCCATGACCATGTGCACCCGGCGCGGCTGGTACTGCTCGTCGACCCAGAGGTCGAGCTTGACCTCCTTGACGCCCTGCTTGGTGAGCTCCTTCTCGACGCCCGCCCGCAGCTTGGCGTCGAGCTGCCCGAGGTAGTTCGTCACCGCGGTGGTGACGGTGTAGTGCACCGTGCGTACCCCGTTCACCGTCTCCTCACCGACGACGGTGACTCCCTCGGTGGCGAGCAACGTCTTGACCTGCTTGGTCGGGTCGATGTCCTCGAACTGCTTGGTGAAGTCCATCCCCGCCTCGGCGCCGGCGGCGGACAGGTCCAGCTTCATCCAGCGCTTTCCGTCGAGGCTCGCGCGGTCCTTCTCGGGAATCTCGATGTAGAAGGCGGCGCCGATCATGCGGACGGTGGTCGGGGTGCCGTCGGGGGTCGCCGTCGTCATCTCGGCCTTGACCGGATCGCGCAGGTCCACGACACCCCGCATCGAGACCTTCTGACCGGCGGTCGTGCCCTCCATCGTCAAGGTCACGGAATCGGTCTTGTTCGTGGTCTCCACCGTCTTCTGCAGCGAACCCTTGAGATCGCTGGCGAGCAGCGCGAGCACGCTCGGCTGCTGAGGTGCGTCCGACGAGCCCGCCTTGGCGCCGCAGGCGGTCAGCGCCAGCGCCGTGAGCGCGGAGACGCTGAGAACAGCGGATTTCTTCCACAGTGACACGTGACAGCTTCTTTCCCCGAAGTACGTCAGGGGCCTTCCCCCGACAGACGGACGACACGCTACCCGAGCGGGTCCAGCTCCCGATGACACTTTTTTGCCGGCCCGTTTCCTGCCTGGCGTGGGCCCTCCGCCGGTGGTTGCCCGCCCGGCCGGCGCCCATGGTGGGCAGCGGGCGGGTCGGCTGCCGCATCCACTCCGGCAGTGACGATCGAGCAGGAGGCCACCGCGCTGCGCCGCAGTTCGTGGTGGTGCTCGACCACACGGTGCTGGAGCGCCCGGCCGAGGCGGGCGCAAGAGCGCCGCTGAGGGCGACGGCTTCCCCAGGCTGCTGGTCCATTGCCCAGATCTGGCCGGTCCGTCAGCTGGACGCCTTGCCGCGTCCCCCGAGTGGGAGACGCAGCCGTCCCGTTCCTGCGGGGATCTTCGCGGCCGGGAGGTCACCGCCCCGGAGGTCGTGGGAGCGGTCCGCACTCTTGAAGAGCGATATGCCTCTGAGGCATGAATATGCCTCACAGGCATATCGGTTTCGAGTGATGTATCGGCGGAGTGACGTGATGCTCCGTAGCGGAGGCGGTGGATCAGAAGCGCGAGCGACCCGCGCGGCGGGCCCCGGCCTGTCCTGTGGGCCGGCCGGCCTTGTCCGGGTGGTTACTGGCGAGTAGCGTGCGGGCATGTCCATCGACTCCCGCGAGGTGGCGGCCGGTCTCCTGGAAGCCGTGCCGTTCGCCCGCACGCTCGATATCGAATTCGTCGAGGTCGCGCCCGAGGCCGAGGGCGGGGTGCGGGCGGTCGTCCGCCTCCCCGACAACCCCGACCACCGCAACCATGTCGGCGGCCCGCACGCCGGGGCCATGTTCACCCTCGGGGAGACCGCCTCCGGGGCGGTGGTGCTCGCCGCGTTCGGGCAGGTGCTCGACCGGGCGGTGCCGCTGGCGGTGGCCGCCACCATCGCGTACCAGAAGATCGCCCTGGGGCCGGTGCTGGCCACCGCCCGGCTGGGGCGCATCCCGGCGGACGTGCTCGCCGAGCTGGACGCCGGGCAGCGCCCGGAGTTCCCGGTCGAGGTGGAGATCGGTACCGAGGACGGCACCACCACCTCGGTGATGACGGTGACCTGGACTCTCCGGCCGAACCGCTGACGCCCGAATCGGGTTTACCCGGCCGATCCGCTGGATAGGGTCGTAACGTGCTGGGTCTACCCGCTCACGTGACCGCCTGTCTCTTCGACCTGGACGGTGTGCTGACGCAGACCGCCAAGGTGCACAACGCCGCCTGGACCGAGACGTTCAACGGGTTCCTCGCCGCCCGCGCGGCGGCCATCGGCGAGCCGTTCCGCCCGTTCGACCCGGGGCCGGACTACAACCGGTACGTGGACGGAAAGCCGCGCGCCGACGGAGTGCGCTCCTTCCTGGCCTCCCGCGGCATCACCCTGCCCGAGGGCACGCCGGACGACCCGCCGGAGGCGGACACGATCAACGGGGTGGGCAACCGCAAGAACGTCGTCCTGCTCAACCGGCTCCGCAGCGACGGGGTCGACGTCTACGAGGGCTCGGTGCGCTACCTGGAGGCGGCGGCCCGCGCCGGGCTCCGCCGGGCGGTCGTCTCGGCCAGCGCCAACTGCCGGGCCGTGGTCGAGGCGGCCGGGCTGGACCGCCTGCTGGAGGCCCGGGTCGACGGGGTGTACGCCCGCGAGTGCGGGCTGCGCGGCAAACCGTACCCGGACACCTTCCTCGCCGGCGCGAAGCTGCTCGAGGTGGCGCCGGGGCAGGCCGCCGTCTTCGAGGACGCCCTCGCCGGGGTGGCCGCGGGAAAGGCCGGCGGCTTCGGGTACGTGGTGGGCGTCGACCGGGTGGGCCAGGCCGACGACCTGCGCTCGCACGGTGCCGACGTGGTGGTGACGGACCTGGCCGAACTGATGACGGAGCCGGTCCGATGATCCGGGAACGGGCGTATCCGGTCGAGCCGTGGCACGTCCGGGAGACCCGGCTCGACCTGGACGTGCTGGCCCAGTCCGAGTCGGTCTTCGCCCTGTCCAACGGCCACGTCGGGCTGCGCGGCAACCTGGACGAGGGGGAGCCGCACGGCCTGCCCGGCACCTACCTCAACTCCTTCTACGAGCTGCGGCCCCTGCCGTACGCCGAGGCCGGCTTCGGCTTCCCCGAGTCCGGCCAGACCATCGTCAACGTCACCAACGGCAAGCTGATCCGCCTGCTCGTCGACGACGAACCGCTCGACGTCCGGTACGGCGAACTCCTCTCCCACGAGCGGATCCTCGACCTGCGGGCCGGCACCCTGCACCGGGAGCTGCACTGGCGCTCGCCGGCCGGGCGGGAGGTCAAGGTCCGCAGCACCCGGGTGGTGTCGTTCACCCAGCGCACCGTGGCCGTGATCAACTACGAGGTCGAGCCGGTCGACGGGCCGCTGCGGCTGATCGTCCAGTCCGAGCTGGTGGCCAACGAGACCCTGCCGCCGCAGAGCCGCGACCCGCGGGTCGCCGCCGTGCTGGAGTCGCCGCTGCAGGCCGAGGAGGAGCTGACCACCGCCGACGGCGGCCTGCTGATCCACCGGACCAAGCTGAGCGGGCTGCGGGTCGCCGCCGCGATGTCGCACGAGGTGCACGGCCCGGAGCGCACCACCATCGAGTCGGAGGGGTACGAGGACTGGGTCCGCACCACGATCGGTGGGGTGCTCAAGCCGGGCCAGTCGTTGCGGGTGATCAAGTACCTGACGTACGGGTGGTCCAGCCGGCGGTCGCTGCCGGCGCTGCGCGACCAGGTCGGCGCGGCCCTCGCCGCGGCCCGGCTGGACGGCTGGGACGGCCTGCGCCGGGCGCAGCGGGAGTATCTGGACGAGTTCTGGGACGCCGCCGACGTGCGGGTGGAGGGCGACCCCGAGGTGCAGCAGGCCGTCCGCTTCGGGCTGTTCCACGTGCTCCAGGCCGGCGCCCGGGCCGAACGCCGGCCGATCCCCGCCAAGGGGCTGACCGGCCCGGGGTACGACGGGCACGCGTTCTGGGACACCGAGATGTTCGTGCTGCCGGTGCTCACCTACACCCAGCCGGGTGCGGTGCGGGACGCGCTGTACTGGCGTCACTCGACCCTGGCGCAGGCGCACGAGCGGGCTCGGACCTTGAATCTGCGGGGTGCCGCCTTCCCGTGGCGCACCATCGAGGGCCCGGAGTCGTCGGCGTACTGGCCGGCCGGCACGGCCGCGTTCCACATCGCCGCCGACATCGCCGACGCGCTGCGGCGGTACATGCTCGCCACCGAGGACGACACGCTGGAGCGGGAGATCGGCCTGGAACTGCTGGTGGAGACCGCCCGGCTCTGGCGCTCACTGGGCCACCACGACCGCGACGGCCAGTTCCACATCGACGGGGTGACCGGCCCCGACGAGTACACCGCGGTCAAGAACGACAACATCTACACCAACCTGATGGCACAGCGGAACCTGCTGACCGCCGCCGACTGCGCGATGCGCCTCCGGGACCAGGCGCTCGACCTCGGGGTGACCGAGGAGGAGGCCGCCGCCTGGCGGGACGCCGCCCGCTCCATGCACATCCCGTACGACGACGACCTCGGCGTACACCAGCAGGTGGACGGGTTCACCCGGTTCCAGGAGTGGGACTTCGAGCACACCCCGCCGGAGAAGTACCCGCTGCTGCTGCACTACCCGTACTTCGACCTCTATCGGAAGCAGGTCGTCAAGCAGGCCGACCTGGTGCTCGCGATGCACTGGCGGGGCGACGCGTTCACCGGCCCGCAGAAGATGCGCAACTTCCTCTACTACGAGCGGCGGACCGTCCGGGACTCCTCGCTCTCCGCCTGCACCCAGGCGGTGATGGCGGCCGAGGTGGGCCACCCCGAGCTGGCGCACCGCTACCTGCGCGAGGCCGCGCTGATGGACCTGCACGACCTGAACGAGAACACCCGCGACGGCGTGCACATGGCCTCACTGGCCGGTGCCTGGATCGCCCTGGTCGCCGGCTTCGGCGGCCTGCGCGACCACGAGGGCATTCTCTCCTTCTCGCCACGGCTGTCCAGCGGGCTGAGCCGCCTGGAGTTCTCGCTCCAGTGGCGCTCGATGCGGCTGCGGGTCGACGTCCGGCCGCACCAGACGACGTACTCGTTGCGGCACGACGGGCCGGACACCGTGCTGGAACTGCGCCACCACGGCGAGCCGGTCCGGATCACCTGCGAGCAGCCGGTCACCGTGCCGGTGCCGCCGGCCGACCCGTCCGGCCCGCCGCCGGAGCAGCCGCCGGGCCGGGCGCCCCTCATGCACCTGCCGGAGAGCTCCGGCTGACCCGTCGCCGGCCCGGGTGGCCGGGATGAGCCGGCCCGGCCCGATCCAGGGCCGGGCCGGCTGGTGCGTACGTCAGAACTGGCGGCCGTTGGACGGCCGGCCCTCAGCGTCCCGGGGCGCCATCGCCCGCGGGTCGTCGGCGGTCCGCGCCTGCGCCGCCTCGTCCGCCCAGTCCCGGGAGCGCTCGGCGTCCCGTTCGCGCCGTTCCTGCTGGGCGGTCTGCTGACGGGACCTCTTCTGCTGGGCCATGACGATCCTCGCGATCCGTCGGGGCGCGGCTGCGCCGGTCCGTGGGTCATCCCGCGCCTTCCCCAACGGCCCGGCGGCAAACGGCGGCCCGGCGGCTGACGAAGGCTCAGCCGTCGAGGTGCCGGGCGAAGGCCAGCCGGAGCTGGTTCTTCGGCCGGGAACCGACGATCGAACCGACCACCCGTCCGTCCCGGAACACCAGCAGGGTCGGCAGCGACATCACCTGGTACGCCCGGGTGGTCTCGGGGTTCTCGTCGGAGTTCAGGGTGACGAAGCGGAGTGCGTCGCCGAACTCCTCGGCCAGCTCGGTCAGGTGCCGGGAGATCGCCCGGCAGGGCGGGCACCACTCCGCCCAGAAGTCGACCACCACCGGCCGCTCGCCGGCCAGCACCATGGCGGCGAACGTCGCGTCGGTGACCGCGGTCACTCGGGTCGCTGTCGTGTCCTGAGGCATGTTTCCTCCCGGTGGGCGATCGCGCGGGCGAGCTGGTCGTGCAGCTGTCGACGTACCGCGCCGAGCCGGTCGAGGTAGTCGTCCACCTCGGCGAGCTTGCGCCGCAGCACGGCGACCGAGTCGGGGCAGACGTCGCCGGAGCTGTTGCCGGCACGCAGGCAGGCCACGAACGGCCGGATGTCGTCGAGGTCGAAGCCCACCGCCAGCAGCGCCCGGATCTCGTGTACGACGCGCAGCTCCGCCTCGTCGTAGCACCGGTAGCCGTTGGCGGCGCGGCGCGGTCGCACCAGGCCCCGAGCTTCGTAGTAGCGCAACGTCCGGGTGCTCGTACCGGCCCGTTCCGCCAGCTCACCGATCCGCATCCCGACCTCCCTCGTCGGCCACGCTAAACCTTGCCGCCGACGTCAAGGCAACCGTCGCCGCCCGGAGTGGGTGGGGGGTGAGGCGGGGGCGGGTGGGGGTATGTGGGGGCATGGAGACGCGCGAGGTGACGATTCCCGTGGTCGGCGGGCTGCCCGCCGACGTGATCACGCCGCCGGGCGCGACCGGTGTGGTGCTCTTCGCGCACGGCAGCGGAAGCTCACGGCACAGTCCGCGCAACGTGGCCGTCGCGCACCAGCTGAACGATCGGTCGCTGGCGACCGTGCTGGTCGACCTGCTCACCCCCGACGAGGACGTGCTGGACGCGCGGACCGCCGAGCTGCGTTTCAACATCGGGATGCTCGCCGAGCGGCTGGCCGCCATCGTCGACTGGATGGGGAAGGAGCCGGCGCTCGGCCGGCTGCCGGTCGGCCTCTTCGGGGCCAGCACCGGTGCGGCGGCGGCTCTGGTGGCGGCGGCCGCCAGGCCGGACCGGGTGGCGGCGGTGGTCTCCCGCGGCGGCCGGCCGGACCTGGCCGGCCACGCCCTGTCGGCGGTGCGCGCCCCCACGTTGCTGCTGGTGGGGGGCCTCGACGAGGAGGTGATCGTGCTCAATGAGCAGGCGCGGGCCGAGCTGGGCGAGGTGGCCGAGCTGCGGATCGTCCCGGGCGCCACGCACCTCTTCGAGGAGCCCGGCACCCTCGACGAGGTGGCCGACCAGGCCGGCGGCTGGTTCACCACCCACCTACGCACCCCCCACCCGGCCTGATCCTCGTGTCGATCATGGCGTCGTTTGCGCCCGCCGCGCCCGGGAAGGCGGAGGCGTGAGGAAGGGAGAACCGGCATGAGCGACTTCGCGAAGAAGGCCGAGCAGTTCGCCGAACAGCATCCCAAGCAGGCCGACCAGGGTGTCCAGAAGGCCGGCCAGGAGGTTGACCAGCGCACCGGCGACCGGCACGACAAGGAGGTCCAGAAGGGCGTCCAGGAGGCGCAGCAGCGTATCGACCAGGGCAACCGCAACCGCTGAGCGGCCGCGCTCCCGGGTCGTCCTCGGTGGACGACCCGGGAGCGGCGTGTTCGGGGTTCTCCCGGCCTGGATCACCCTGGCGGACCGGTCAGCAGCCCGGGTAGCGGACCCCGTTGACGTTTACCCGCAGGCTGAACAGTGAGCTGGAGGCTCAGCCGCTCGATCCGCACCCGTCGATCGCCTGATCCGGCGGCTACACGCCGTGCAGCAGGGCGGGCAGCTCGTCCAGGGTGGCGAGCTCCCGGCCGTCCCAGTCGGGGGCGGTGTCGTTGTGCTCGGTTGTCCGGATCACCGTCATGCCGACCGCAGCGGCCCCGGCCAGCTCCCCGTCCGCGCCGTCGCCGACGAAGACGCAGTCGGTGGGGCGGACGCCCAGCCGCTCGGCCGCCGCCCGGTAGATCGCCGGGTCGGGCTTGGCCACGCCGACCTCACAGGAGAAGACCGCGACGTCGAAGCGGCGGGCCAGCGCGCTGGAACGCCACGCCTCGGCGGCCTCGGCGGTGGCGTTGCTGACCAGGCCGAGCGGGTGACCGTCGGCGCGCAGCGCGTCGAGCACCGCGAGGGTCTCCGGTGCGACGCTGTCCAGCAGCCGGGCGGCCAGCTCCCGGCGGTGGGCGGCCGCGCGGGCCACCTGTTCCTCGGTCGGTGCCCCGCCGAGCTGCCCGGCGAGGACACGTACCGTCTCCGCCACGTCCCACCGCAGCATCCGGTCCCGCCAGGTCTCGTGGTACGCGGCGACCAGCGCGGCAGGCTCCACCCCCACCATCAGGGCCATCTCGCCGACCACGCGGTCCCGTTCGGAGTTCGCCCCGTCGACGAGCGTGTGAAAGAGGTCGAAGATCACCGGTCGCGGCACGGCCACATGCTATCGGTGGCCTCCGGCGACCGTGGTGAGTTGCGCGCCGCCGGCACGGCGAAGGGCCGGCCCCCCGCTCGGGGAGACCGGCCCTCGGGCCGCTCGGTCAGGAGCTGTAACCGCGGCTGGCGATCCAGTTGGCCAGGTCGGCCACGTTCATCCAGTACTCCGGCTCGCCCGGGCTGGCCGGGTCGGCGATCAGCACGGTGTCGCCGTCGTTCTTGTACTCCACCACGGTCAGGTAGTGACCGGTGTAGCTGTGCGCGACCCCGTCCACGTCCACCGCGGTACCGATGATGTTGGCGACCACCGGGCGGCCCTGGTCGACCGCGGTCCTGATGTCGGTCCGCAGCTGCTCGACCTGGTCCTTGGTGGCGGCGTTGTCACGGATCTCGGTGGTCTTGTACTTGCCACCGGTGTACTCGTTGAGCACCCGGGTGATGTCGATGGCGGAGTCCGTGCCGTTCACCGTGGTGCCCAGCTTGGTGGCCAGCTCGTCCTGGCTGACCTGCTTGCCCTCCGCCGACAGGGCGATCCGGGTCGAGGCCGGGCCGCAGTAGAAGTAGTTCGGCTGGGCCTGGTACTCGTAGCCGGTGCCGCGCTCGCCCTTGTCGCCGGGCTTCGCCGTGGCCGGCTTGGCGGCCGCCGGGGCGGCGTGCGCGGCCACGGCGGGTCCGGCGACGACGCCACCGGACATGATGAGACCGGCGACGGACAGCATGCTCCTACGGAAGATCTGGTTCATGTCGAAGCTCCATTCGGGGGTTTGACGTCTCCGGGGGAGACGCAGCACCGGGAGTGGCGCTCGTCGTTCAGTGCGGCCGTACCGGAAGTGCAACCAGCGGTGGTCCGCCCCGATTCCGCCCTCCCCGTGGCCCAGCTCACCCCCGAACCAGACACACCCCCCCACCCCACCCAAACCAGGGCCAAGCTGCCCCGCCGCCCCCGGCGATCTTGCAGTTTCGGCCGGCGGGTTGCCCGGAATGAGCGATATGTCCGGGCACGAACTGCAAGATCGCGGGGGAGGGGGCCGGGAGGGCTGGGTGGGGTGGGTGGGTGTTAGTAGGCCTGGACGGGCGCTCGGCCCCGGGCCATCGGCGCGATCTCGCGGGTGATGTCGGCGGGCCGGCCGGCGGGCGGCAGCTCCCGGGTGGCCTCCGCCGCGGTGAAGTCCACGATGGACAGGGGTGACTGCGGCTCGGGCGCGGGGCAGGTCGCCGCGTACGCCTCGTCGCGCAGGCTGCGCGCGGCGGTGGCGGCCAGCTCGGCGGCCTGCCAGGCGGCCTGCTCCCGCTCCCGGGCGGCCTGGTACCGGGCGCGCAGGTTGTCCCGCACGAGCCGGCGCAGCAGCAGCTCCTGCTCCACCGGGTGCCGGCGCGGATCCCAGCCCCGGTGCGCGAGGATGTCGTCGAGCTGCCGTGCCGTGATCTCGTTGCGCCGCTGGGTGTCCAGCGCGGCCCGGTGCAGCCAGCGCTCCCGGTCCGCGTACTCGGCCGGCGTCCGGGCGGTACGCGGCAGGGGCAGCGCGGCGGCGGCGGCCAGCCGGCGGACGTGCTCCTCCGCCGCCTCGTACGCCTGCCACGCCTCCTCGACCTCCTCCTGCGCGGCCAGCCACTCGGCCCGCCGCCGCTCGGCGGTGGCCGTCGCGCGGCTCGCGGCCACCCCGATCTCCTGTGCGTACCGGGCCCGCTCGCGGGCCTCCTCGGCCAGTTCCAGGCTGCTCGGCATGGCCGCCTCGCTGATCCGGTCGCCGACCACCGACCGGAACCGGTCCGGGCGGACGATCAGGGCGGCGACGACGATCGCCGCCACGGCGAGCAGGGCCAGCCAGATCCCGGCGGCCTGGGGTACATCGGGCAGGACGGTGGAGAAGACGGTCTGCATCACCAGCACCTCGTGGTGGAACGGTCGGAACGCACGGTCTGGACGGGCGGCGGATCGCCGTAGGCGCGGGGGCGCGACGGCGCCGCGGGGCCGTAGCCGGATAGGACGGCGATGGGGTGCGGAGGCCGCGCGGGCGGCCGGCGCTCAGCCGCGCGGCGGGCCGCGCCGGGCGATCGACTCCCGGCCGGGATCGGCGGACGGCAGGACGGCGCCCGCCGGCGGCGGCGCGACGCCCACCTCGCCGGCTTCGGGCGCACCGCCACGCCAGGGCGAGCCCGAGGGGCGCGGCTGCCCGACCGTGGCCGGCCCGTTGTCCGGCCCGGTCAGCCGGACCGCAGCGGCCGACGCGCCGGCCGCCGCGCTGGTGCTCAGGAGGATCGGCACGGTGCCGGCACCCGGGGCCGTGCCCAGCGGCCCGTCGACCGGCGCCGGGATGGCCGGCGCCTCGGTCACCGGGCCGGCCGCCTCGGACGGCCGGAGGGCGCCGGCGGAGGCGGGCGCGACGGCCAGCCCGTTGAGCCCGACGACGAGCACCAGGGCGGCCACCGCCACCCGGGCCAGCTCGCGAAGGGTGCGCAGCGTCGCTGCCCAGAGGGGCGGGGCGAACGTTACGGGCAGCACCTTTTCAACCTATCGGGCAGATCCGCCCGTTGCAGCTCGATCGGCGTGTCGAGGGACGTGACCCGGCCCACCCTGCGCTGTGGACAGACCACTACCGACACGACGGCCCACCCGGTGCCCCGAGCCACCGGGTGGGCCGTCGACCGGTCACTCGAACCGCAACCCGTCCGGACGGGTGAGCCGCCAGAGCACCGGCAGGCTCGCCACGGTCACCAGCAGCACCACCGCGGCACCGAGCCCGACACCGAGCCCGACCACCGGCCAGCTCACCACCACCGGTGCGCCCACCATCTTGAGCAGGGCCGCCCCCAGCGCCACCCCGATGCCGGTGGCGAGCACCAGCCCGGCCAGCACCGGCACGCCGGTCTGACCCAGCACCGACCAGCCGAGCGTGCTCCGGGGCGTGCCGACGGCGACCAGCGCGGCGAGCAGCCGGCGGCGTTCCCGGAGCTGCTCCAGGACGCCGACCAGCATGCTCACCCCGATCAGCAGCAGGGTGACCACCGCGCCGGCGAGCAGCCCGCGCCGGACGTTCGCGAACTGCGAACTCTCCCGCACCCCGAACAGCTCGTTCACCGGGGCGAGCAGGTCCATCCCGGCGATCTCGGCGCGGACGCGTTCCACCGCGTCCGGGTCCTCGGGATCCAGGCTGAGCAACGCGCCGGCCGAGACCTGGGACCGCGGCCGTGACGGCATCGCTCCGGGGGTGACCAACAGTCCGCTGTGCCGCGCCCCCGTCGGGTCGTTGCGTACCGGCACGGTCCGGGCGTTCGCCGGCACCCGCCAGGTCACGGTGCCGTCGCCGATGTCCAGCCGGGCGCCGGGACCGATGCCGGCGATGGGATCGTCCCGCCAGCTCAGGAAGACGTCGCCGTCGGTGCAGGACCCGAGGTCGGCGTACTCGGCCAGCGTCGGGCAGTCACCGATCAGGACCTCGGCGAGCGGGTCCCGCGACCTGTCCTCACCGGCGGGGTCGGTGCGGGGGCTCGCCGTCAGGTGCAGGGTGCCGACGCTGCGCCGCACCCCGGGGATGGCCGCGACCTGCGCCAGGGCCTTCTCCGGCTCCGGCAGGTTGTTCAGCCGAACGACAACCTGGGCCCGGCTCGGGTCCTCGCTGGTGGTGTGCCGGAACTCGTCCTGCACGCCGGCCACCAGCATCTGCAGCCCGATGGTGCCGGCCACCGCGACCGCCACGCCGCTGACCAGTCGGGCCGAGGCGGCGCTGTCGAGCTGGAGCCGCCGGACCGCGAGCTGCCAGGGCGGCGGGCCGCCGCGCAGCCGGCGTACCAGCACGTCGACCAGCCAGGGCAGCAGGGCGACCGTGCCGACGAGCAGCAGCACCGCGCCGGCCGCGACCTGGGCGTCGGTCGTGGCGGACCGGGCCGCCCGGACGTCGGTGAACGGCTGGAGCAGCGCGAGCCCGGCGGCGGGCAGCAGCAACCGCCACCAGAGCCGCCGCCGCGCCGGGGTGGCCCGGCGGCTGACGCCCAGCGGCGTGACGAGCACACCGCGCAGGGCCAGCAGCGCCATCCCGGCGGCGAGCAGCGGCACGGCCAGCGCCACCAGCGCCACCAGCCACGGCACCGGGCGCAGGTCGCCCGGAAACACGCTGATGTCGTACAGCGAGACCAGCGGCGCGAGTTGCCGACCGGCGAGGAAGAGCCCCCCGCCGACGGCCAGCCCGAACAGGGCGGCGGTGCCGGCCTCCGCGGCGGCGATCCGGCGGACCATGCCGGCGTCGGCCCCGAGCAGCCGGAGCGCGGCGAGCCGGCGGTCGCGCTGCTCGCCGCCGAAGCGGACGGCCGCCCCGAGGAACACCACGATCGGCAGCAGCAGCACCACGAAGACCACCACGACGAGCAGCCACAGCACCGGGCTGAACTCCTCGCCCGCGCCGACGTCGCCGAGGCGGTTCAGGCGCATCACGTCGTCGGGCGGCATGGCGTCGCGGCCCAGGTAGAAGGCCAGCTCGTGGGGACCGGACAGGCCCTCGGAACCGATCGTGCCGGTGACCCGGGCCCCGCCGAGGCGGGGGGCGAGCAGCGGTCCGTCCGGTGAGTCGAGCAGCGCGCGCAGCGCCGGTGAGACGACCGCCTCGCCGTCGCGGGGGAACGCGGCCAATCCGGGTGGCATCGGGGCGTCCGGGCCCTCCGGGTGGACGATCCGCCCGCGCACGAAGCGGCCCCGGAAGACGGTGTCGACCGGGACGACCAGCAGCGTGTCCGCCGCCGCCGGCAGCTCCGGCCGGTAGCCCAGGTCGAATCGGGCTGTGGTCCGGTCGTTACGGGCGTCGATCGCGCCGGGCACCGCCGCCGCGAGCAGCAGCATCGCGACGCCGACGCCCACGCCGAGGGCGGTCAGCACGGTCCGCGTCCAGCCCTCCCGCCCGCCGGTGCAGGCCATCCGGGCCCCCATCAGCAGGTCGCCCAGGCCGGCCCGCAGCCGGCCGCCGGGCCGCGGCGTCTCCGGTGCGGTCACGCCACCTGCTCCAGGCTCCGGGCCCGGCCGTCGCGGACCACCACCTCCCGATCGGAGTACGCCGCCACCCGCGGCTCGTGCGTCACCAGCAGGACGGCCGCCCCGGCCTCCCGGGCCGACTCGGCGAGCAGGCGCATCACCCGCTCGCCGTTCAGCGAGTCCAGGGCGCCGGTCGGCTCGTCGGCGAACACCACCTTGGGTCCGGTGACCAGTGCGCGGGCCACCGCGACCCGCTGGCCCTGGCCGCCGGAGATCTCGCCCGGGCGCTTGCCGGCCACGTCGGTCACCTCCAGCCGGTCCAGCCACTCGGTGGCCCGCCGTTCCGCCTGCCGGCGGGGAACGCGCTCCAGCCGCAGCGGCAGCGCGACGTTCTCCAAACAGGTCAGCTCCGGTACGAGCTGCCCGAACTGGAAGACGAAGCCGAACTCCCGGCGGCGCAAGGCGCTGCGGGCGGTGTCGGAGAGGCTGGTCAACTCGACGCCCCGGTAGTGCACCCGCCCCTGGTCGGGGCGAAGGATGCCGGCCAGGCAGTGCAGCAGCGTGGACTTGCCCGACCCGGACGGACCCATCAGCGCCACCACCTCACCGGCGCGTACGGACACCGAGGCGCCGGCGAGGGCCGAGGTCGGGCCGAAGGACTTGTGCAGGTCCGCTCCGATCAGCAGGGCTTCGCCGGTCATCCGCGGACCTGCCGCGCGAGCTCGTCGAGGCGGGCGGCGGTCAGCTCCAGCCAGCGCAGGTCCGCCTCCAGGTGGAAGAGGGCGTGGTCGCAGATGAGCTGGTCGGCGAGGTCGCCGTGGGCCTTGCGCCGGGTCAGCTCGCGCATCAGCCGCAGGTGCTCGGCCCGTTGGGTGTCGAGCAGGTCGGCGGCAGGACGGCCGGTGAGCAGCGCGAGCACCACCTTGGTGTAGAGGACGCTCTGCAGGTAGGGCTCGGGTTTCTCCGGCTGGGACAGCCAGCGCTGGACGTCGGTCACCCCCGCCTCGGTGATCGCGTACCGCTTGCGCTCGGGCCCCTCGCCGGGCTCGACCGAGTCCACTTCGACCAGCCCGTTGCGGAGCAGCCGGGAGAGGGTGGAGTAGACCTGGCCGAAGTGCAGCGGCCGGGTCTGCCCGAAGCGTTCGTCGTACGCCCGCTTGAGGTCGTACCCGTGGCGGGGGCTGGATTCCAGCAGCCCGAGGAAGGTGTGTCCGATCGACATGGCGAGACTATACACAGCAGGTATACGCATTAGGTATACCCGGGTGCGCGAACGCGGACGGCGCGGCGCCCCTCCGGTGGGGTCGCCGCGCCGTCCGTCAGCGTGCGATCAGTCGGTGCCGAGCACCGGCGGCGGCGCCGACCGGCCGTCGCCCCAGACCATCTCGTCCTCGGTCAGCCAGGTGAGCCGCTCCGCCGACTCGTCCTCGTCGTGCTGGCCGCGCCCGCCCAGCACGCCGTTGCGCCCGGCCATCGCGGAACGCGCGTTCGCGCCGCGACCGCTGTTGGACCGGCTCTCCGACTCCACCGCGGCGCCACGCCCGGAGGCGAGCCGCCCGGTGCCGGCCGCCGAACGGTTGTCCAGGCCGGTCATCCCGCCCGCCCGGCCGGAGGCCGCCGTGCCCGCACCGGCCAGCGACCCGGTGCCCACCACGCCCGGCATCCCGTAGGGGCCCCCGCCGCCGGTCGGCACGGTCGAGGTGCCGGCGCTGGTGAGGCCGGTGGGCGCCAGGCCGGTGGGCGTGATCGGGCCGGCCCCGGCGAGCGAGGTGCCGGCAGGGTCGACAACGCCGCCGGAACCGATGCTGCCGGCGCTGCCCGCACCCAGGGTGCCGGGCGCGCCGCCGCCCCCGGTGCCCCCGCCCGGGGCCGTGTGGTGGACGCCGGAGGTGGTCGCGGTCGCCCCGGCGGTGTGCCCGAACGTGCCGGAGGTCGGGCCGGCCGAGGGCGTACCCACCGACGGGCCGTTGCCCAGCGTCGGGTTGGCCGACTCGGTGTGGCCCGGCAGCCGGGGGTCGGGTGGCTCGGGGACGACGACCCGCCCGTACGCGGAGAGGTCGTAACCCTCGGCCAGGTTGGCGACGACCTGCACCATCCGCTGGTGCGCCTTCTCCTGCTCGGCCTTGTCCTGCTGGTGGCCGACCACGCCGCCGATCACCGCACCTACCGCCCCGCCCATCATGAAGCCCTTGCCGGCGCCGGACAGCATCTTGTCGTTGTCGTCGGTCTCCTCCGGGCTCTCCGCGTTCGCCTGTGCGGTGCGCAGCTCGGTGGCCATCATGTCGAGCGCCTGCCGGATGCCGGCCATGCCGTGGGCGAGGTTGCCGGAGTACTCGACGACCAGGTTCACCCGCTGGTGGAACTCCCGGGCGGCGTCGCCGGTCCAGGTCTTGGCCAGCGCGTCCAGATCGCCGGTCAGGTCCCGGCCGAGGCCCTCGAGGGTGTCCTTCAGCGAGCTCCACTGGGCGCTGAGGGCGTCGACCTGCTTCGGGTCACCTGCGGTGACGCCCTGGTAGAGCTCCTTGTGGCTGACCGGCTCGTAGCGTCGGGTGTACTCAGACACGCGGATCATCTCCCTTCGCCGGCTTCATCACCTTGGTCAGCCCGGAGAGCGCGGCGATGATGTCGGCCGCGGCGGCCTCGTTGCGTGCCTCGGCGGTCCGGTAGTTGGTCATGATCTTGTGGGTCGCCTCCCTGGTGGCCACGATCGCCCGGCGCAGCCGCTCGGCGTGCTCGACGTAGCTGGTGTACGTCTGGGAGTAGCGACGGGAGTTCTCGGTCGCGTCGGTGAAGGCGCCCAGCGCCGGTGGCCGGCACTGCATCTCGGTGTTGAGCTTCCTCAACACCGACTCGGCCTCGCTCAACCGGCGCTCGAGCCGCTGGTGAAAGTCCTCCAAGGACAGTACGTCCACTGTCGTGCGCCCGGTCATGACTGCATCCCCGTAGTCATCGTCGAGAATCGGTGGCCACGCTCAGGTTAGTCGACCTGAGCCAGACCGGGCGACCCGCGACCGCCCGGCTCCACATCGGACGTCGCACGGTCGCTCAGCCGCCCTGGGTCGACGCCGCCCCCGCGCCGCCCGGCGCGGTCGTCGAGCCGGCGGTGCCCGGATCGAACTGGACCATCGCATCCCGCCGTTCCAGGGTCGGTCCGGTCGGCACCAGCGACAGCAACGAGGCCGGCACCGCGAGTGGCGTGACGCCGCCGTAGCCCAGCGCGGCCTTCGCATCCCCCGAGGCGGTGCCGAGCGGGTAGCGGACCCCCTGCGCGGTGATCAGGTAGACCGTGGCGCCGGCCGCCGCCTTGCCGCTCTCCCCCGCCGTCGCCTGCACCAGCACGCCCTTGCCGCCCGGCAGCAGCACACTCTCGGCGGTACGCACGGCGTCCCGGGCGGTCTGCCGGGCGGCCACCCCGGACGCGGTCAGCTCGGTCGGCGGCTGGTCGAAGACCTCCAGCGTGGTGACCGGTGGCTGCCCCGGCGCCCCGGCCCGGTACGTGGCGCAGAGCACCGTCCGCCCTGTGCGTACCTCGTGCAGGGTGGGCAACTCGTCCGGCAGACCCTCCGGCTCCAGCCGCCGCTCGACGTAGAGCTGACCGGCCTGGTCCGGCGTGATGTCGGTGACCTGGCCGCCGCCGCCGAGCAGCAGCAGCGCGGTCATCTCCTTGATCGGTGCCAGCCCCTGCAGGGTCAGCACGTAGTACTTGCCGGCGGCCCGGTAGACCTGCCCGACCCTCGCGGGGCGATCAGCCACCGCGCTGGAGGAGCCGGTGCCGTCGATGGTCGGCTTGCGCAGCTCCGGTCCGACCGGCACCGCGTTGAGCAGTTGCTGCCCCACCGTGAGCGGCGTCGCGCCGGCCATCTTCAACGCCACCAGCGCCTGCTCGTCGCCGACCACCCGCAGCCGGGCACCGCCGGTGAGCAGGTACCGCGCGTCGTTCGTCCGGACCAGCACCGCCCGGTCCCTGAGCGGAGTGCCCCCGGGCAGCGGCCGGTTGATCACCAGCCGGGTGGTGGAGCGCCGCGGGTCGGCCGCGTCGGGCACGTCGCAGATCGACCAGGGCAGGCCGACCAGCGCCTTGCGGTCCGGCAGGTCGTCCGGGGCGCCGACGATCCCCACCGCCCGCCCACGGGGACGGTCCTTGATGGACGCCTGCGACATGGTACGGACGGTCGGCTCGGCCTCGTTGAGGATCAGCCTCGCGGAGGCGTAGTTGAGCGTCGGGTGCAGCACCCCTTGGTTGAAGACGTAGGTGGCGCCGGTCTCCCGCTCGATCACCAGCGTGTTCTCCTTTAGCGGCGCGGAGTTGCCGGTGAGCTGCCCGTACGCGCCGGCACCGCCGAGCACGACGGCGGCGGCGATCAGGCTGCCGAACACCGCCAGGCCGAGCCGGCGCATCGGCAGGTCGTTGGTCTCCGGATCGCCGGAGAGCAGCGCGGAGACGATGCGGCGGGTGACGAAGCGGTACGCCTGCACCTGATCGCGGCGGGTCCGCATGAGTAACCTCCGGGCCGGGGTGGGTCCGCGACGATCAGGTCCGAACTTCGCCGCGGGCTTCCCTACGATAAGGGGCCGTCGACGGTTCACCGGGACCCCGCCCGTCCCCCGGGGACCCACCGATCCGGCGGATGCCCAGGATGCCCAGAAGGGACGCTCACCGATGACCCAGGTCCAGGCGCCACCCGGTCGTACGGCCGCCGCCCCCGCCGTCCCGGACGACCGGCCGGTCACCCCGGCCGACCGGCGTCGGCGCGGTCGGCTCGGCCCGGTCGTCGTCGGTCAGCTCGTGGTGCTGGAGTGCGCCGCGCTGGCCGTCTGGCTCGCCAGCGCCGGTCCGGCCTGGCTGCTCGCCGTCGTCGCCGGGGTGGCCGTGGCGGCGGTCGCCGCCGCCTTCGCCCGTCGGGGCGGCCGATGGTGGTACGAGGACCTGCTGCTCCGCCGCCGGCTGCGGCGCCGCCGGGAACGGGCCCGGGGTGCGGTGTCGGCGGGTGATCCGCGGCTGGGCGCGCTCGCCCCGGAGCTGACCGTCGTCGAGCTGACCGAGCGGGGCACCCGGCTCGGCATCGGCCAGGACGACCGGGGCTGGTTCGCCGCCGTCGCGCTGACCGGCCGCCCCGGCGCGCCGGCCGGCTCGGTCGAGGCGGCGCTGGTGGACCGCGCCCTCGCGGTGCTCGCCGAGTTCAGCGGGCCGGTCACCCAGACCCAGGTCGTCTCGCACACCCTGGTCTGGTACCCGGCGCCGGGCGCGCCGCCCGCCGCCCACCGTACGGTCTGGGTGGCGCTGCGGCTCTCGGTCTCCGACGCCCGCGCCGAGACGGTGAGCCGGGGCGGCGGCCTGCGCGGCGTGCACCGCACCGTGGCCGCCGGGATCGGCCGGCTCGGCAAGGCGTTGAACGCCGCCGGCCTCGGCCACCGTGTCCTCGGCCGCGACGAGCTGCACGCGGCGGTGGTCTCCGGGGCCGGGCTCGACCTCGCGCCCCAGTCGCCGGTGGAGAGCTGGACCAGCCTGCGTGGCGGCGGCTGGACCCAGCGCTGCCTGGCGCTGCGGGTCCGCCCCAACGGGTCACTGAGCGCGCTGGTGGACGCGGTCACGGCGACCTCGGCGCCGTCGCACACGGTCGCGGCGGTGGTGCTGCCCGGCGGGCGCCGGGTGCCGCCGCTGCTGCGGGTGGCGGCGATGGACGGCCACGCCGAGGCACTGGTGAAGGCGGTCCGGGACGTGGCCGGCCGGGCCGGCGTGCCGGCCCGGCCGCTGGACGGGCAGCACGCTCCGGGCGTCTACGCCACCGCGCCGGTGGCGACCGCGATGGGCACGGTCACGGTCGAAGGTTGACGATCCAGCCGTAGAGCCCGCAGACCCAGAAGGCCAGCGGCACCAGGGCGACGATCAGCAGGATCTCGACGATGTCGAGGGTCCGCCCCCAGACCGGCGAGATCCGCTTGCCGGCCACGGTGAGGCCGTAGATCAGGCTGATCACCGCCGCCAGCAGCAGGCCGCCGAGGACCAGCCCGAGCCGGAGCGGCAGCTCCGCGGCGCCGAAGGTGGCCGCGGCGGCCAGCCCCAGACCGACCGTGCCGGCGAGGAGCACCGGGGTGCGCTGGGCGCGGCCGATGAACGGCCGGGCCCGCAGCAGCGACAGCAGGGCCAGGACCAGGCAGAGCAGCACCGCCGGCAGCCGGCCGTTGTCGGCGAGCACCACCTGGCCGCCGAGCACCAGCAGCGCGACCGTCCACAGCAGACCGGTGAGGAACGCGTCGGCCCGCTCGCTGTTGCGCAGCACCTGCGGGCCGTCGACCGACTCGGAGTCGGTCTTCAGGTCGTCCGGCCCGGTCGGGATCGACGGCACCGGCAGCCGGGCCAGCCGGTAGGCGAGCATCGGCAGCGCCGGCAGGGCGCCGAACGCGATGGTGGCCACCACCGCCGCGGCGGCTGCCGCGCCCATGCCGTCGAAGGCCAGGCAGAGCACCGCGCCGAAGCCGACGGCCGCGCCCACCGCGACCGCCCCGAGGAACAGCGGCAGCCGGTCGCCGACGGCCAGCGCGGCGACCGCGCCGAAGAGCACGACCGCGGTCGCGGCCAGCAGCACGTGCGGGCTGGCCAGGTCGGCCGGTTTCCGGTCCCCGGCCAGGACCAGCAGGCCGCCGATCGCCGCGTAGCCGAGGCCGGCCATGGCCAGCACCGCGCCGGTCCGGCTGTCGCCGGCCGCCCGGGACAGCACCGCGGCGCTCACCACCAGGGCGACCGCCACGACCAGCGCGGCCAGCGCGCCGGGCAGCTGCGGCGGGCCGGCGAAGAGCGCCATGGCCGCGCCGGCCGCCAGGGCCACCCCGGCGAAGAGCACCGCGAACGCACGGGTGGTGCCGACCTGCCAGGTGCCCGGGCGCTGGCTGGTCGCGGTGGCGACGGCGTCCACCACGTCGTCGAAGACGATCTCCGGGGCGGCGGCGGCCCGGGGGTTGAAGTAGAGCACCTCGCCGTCGCGCACGCCGAGCTGAGCGGGGGTACGCCCACCGTCCAGCGGCTGCCCGCCGAGCCGGGACAGGCTCCAGCCGCCGTGCCGCACACCCTCGTCGGCGAGGTCCTCGCCGGCGTACCGCAGCAGCGTGGGCAGCAGATCGGCCAGCGGAACGTCCGATGGCAGCGCCAGATCCATCCTGGTCCGCGGCGCCACGATGGTGATCCGGCTCAGCCCGCCGGTCGCCGCCTTCGTCGCCACTGGGGGCCTCCTCGTGCTCGCCTACGATTCACCTCGGCCGGTGGCGTCGCCCCGGTATGGGACCACGACGCCTCGGGCAGATTACCTACGATGGTGGTCGCATAGGATGCCCACCCGGCGGCTCCGGTCGGTCGCGAAGCTGCAGGGCCGATCGAGGAGAGTGACCAGTTGTCTCCGGAAGGTCGTGGCGCACCGCCGGGTGCAGTCGCCTGGACAGAAGGGCGGCCGGGCCTCCCAGACCCAGAGATGAGCACGGGAGGCGAGCGGTGAAGGTCACCCGGGTCGCTTACTCGATGGAACTGAATCCGGGTAAGTACGCCGCTCTGCTCGAGCAGGCGCGTCGGCTGGGCCGGGTTCGTAGTGAGGTGTGGCAGCGGTACGGGGCGGTTGCCGGTGTGGGGTCCGGACTTCGCGACCGGCTGGTGCGGGATCGCTGGTTGGCTGACGGTACGCACGTGCAGTTTGGTGTGTTGGCGAACGTTCCCGGCAACGCCGCCTACACCTCACAAACCTGTCACCGCTGCGGCCGGTTCGGCCGCCGTAGTGGGGACCGGTTTCACTGCACCTCGTGCGGGGTGGTGTGGCAGGCCGACGTGAACGCCGCGATCAACATCCTGCACCGAGCCGGCGACCCCGACATCGCCCTGCACACCCCACACTTTGTGGTGAAGCAGATCCTGCAGGACCGGACCGATCGCCACCGGACCAGACTGCCGGTCCAGGACTCCAGCCCGGTAACCGCCGAGCGGAGAGCGAAATATCCAAACCGCTCAGCAATGAGCACGGAGAAGCAGGAAATGCCGTGAGCACAGTGGTGTTCCGCCGGCTTCCGCGTCAACCGGGGCCCGCGCTGCCGCGCGGCGAGGTGCTGCTGGAGTCCCCGCCGGAGCTGCCTGAGCAGCAGCCGCGCGGGATGGGTCAGGTGTTGATGATCCTGCCGATGCTCTGTGGCGTCGGCGCGATGGCCTTCCTCTACGCCGGGCGTGGCGGCGGCATGATGACGTACGTCGCCGGTGGCCTCTTCGGGGTGTCCATGCTGGGCATGGCGATCGGCACGCTCAGCGGCGGCGGCAACGACAAGGCCGAGTTGAACGCCGAGCGGCGCGACTACATGCGCTACCTGGCGCAGATGCGCAAGCGCACCCGGCGGGCCGCCGAGCAACAGCGGGCCGCGATGACCTGGCGGCACCCGGAGCCGGACGCGCTCTGGTCCGTCGCCGCGTCGCGCCGGCTGTGGGAGCGGCGGATCACCGAGGACGACTTCGGTGAGGCGCGCATCGCGCTCGGCCCGCAGCGACTGGCGGTGGAGATCGTGCCGCCGGAGACCAAGCCGGTCGAGGACCTGGAGCCGATGAGCGCGATCGCGCTCCGGCGGTTCGTCCGGGCCCACTCCAGCGTGCCGGACCTGCCCACCGCGGTCTCGCTGCGTGCATTCAGCCGGATCGCGCTGCGCGGCGACCGGGAGCCGGTGCTCGACCTGACCCGGGCCGCCCTGGGCCAGCTGGTCACCTTCCACGCCCCGGACGACCTGATGGTGGCGGTGGTGGCCGCGCCGGACCGGCAGCCGGTGTGGGACTGGGTGAAGTGGCTGCCGCACGCCCAGCACCCGGGACGTACGGACGCGGCGGGTGCCCGCCGGATGGTCTTCGCCAGCCTCGCCGAGGCGGAGGCGGCGCTCGCCAACGAGCTGGCCGGCCGCCCCCGGTTCGCCCCGGAGGCGAAGCCGCTCACCACCGCGCCGCACCTGGTGGTGGTGCTCGACGGCGGCGAGGTCGCCCCGACCTGCGCGCTGATGGGTTCCGGCCTGCTCGGCGCCACCGTGATCGACCTGTCCGGCACCGTGCCCCGCGACGCCGGTCGCTGGCTGCTCTGCCTCGACGCCGGTGACGGCAGCGGGCTGGACCTCGTGCGGGGCCCCACGTCGTCCCGGTTGGGCCGGCCGGACCGGCTCACCGTGGCGGCCGCCGAGGGGCTGGCCCGGCAGATCGCCCCCTACCGGCTCTCCCAACAGCAGGGGGCCACCGCCGAGGAGCCGCTGGCCCGCAGCATGGAGCTGCCGGACCTGCTCGGTGTCGGCGACGCGGCCACGGTGGACGTGCAGCAGACCTGGCGGCCACGCAGCCACCGGGACCGGCTGCGCATCCCGCTCGGCGTCGGGCCGGACGGCAATGTGGTCGAGCTGGACTTCAAGGAGTCCGCGCACGAGGGCATGGGCCCGCACGGCCTGGTGATCGGTGCGACCGGCTCCGGCAAGAGCGAGCTGTTGCGTACGGTCGTCGGGGCGCTGGCCGTGACGCACTCGTCCGAGGAGCTCAACTTCGTCCTGGTCGACTTCAAGGGTGGTGCCACCTTCGCCTCGCTGGACGCGTTGCCGCACACCAGCGCGGTGATCACCAACCTCTCCGACGAGCTGCCGCTGGTCGACCGTATGCGCGACGCGCTGGCCGGCGAGATGAACCGCCGCCAGGAGGTGCTCCGGGCGGCCGGCAACTACGTCTCCCGCTACGACTACGAGAAGGCCCGGGCGGCCGGTGAGCCGCTGGACCCGATGCCCAGCCTGCTGATCATCTGCGACGAGTTCAGCGAGCTGCTGGCCGCCAAGCCGGACTTCATCGACCTGTTCGTCATGATCGGCCGGCTCGGCCGGTCGCTCGGCGTGCACCTGCTGCTGGCGAGCCAGCGGCTGGAGGAGGGGAAGCTCCGAGGGCTCGACACCCACCTGTCGTACCGGATCGGTCTGCGGACGTTCTCCGCGGTCGAGAGCCGCATCGTGCTCGGCGTGCCGGACGCGTACGAGCTGCCGAACGCGCCCGGCCACGGCTACCTCAAGACCGACACCAGCACGATGCTCCGGTTCCGGGCCGCCTACGTCTCCGGGCCGTACCGGGCGCCGGGGCAGGTGCAGCGGTCCACCCGGGCGCAGGTGCAGCGGCGGATCGTCCCGTACGGCATCGACTACGTGCCGGTGCCGGCTCTGCCGACCCCGGCCGAGACCACTCCGGAGCCGGAGCAGGCGGCCGACGGCAAGGCCGTGGCCATGCTGGACGTGCTGATCGACCGGCTCAAGGGGCGGGGCCGCGCGGCGCACCAGGTCTGGCTGCCGCCGCTGGCCGAACCGCCGGGCCTGGGCGAGCTGCTGCCGCCGCTGAGCGTGCACCCGACGTACGGCCTGACCACCGCGAACTGGCCGGGACGGGGCCGGCTCACCGTGCCGGTCGGCATCGTCGACCGCCCGTACGAGCAGCGGCGCGACCCCATGATGGTGGACCTGTCCGGCGCGGGCGGCAACGTGGTGATCGTCGGTGCCTCGCTGAGCGGCAAGAGCACGATGCTGCGCTCGATGCTCGCCTCGCTGGCGCTCACCCACACCCCGCGCGAGGTGCAGTTCTTCTGCCTCGACTTCGGCGGCGGCGCGCTGCGCAGCCTGGAGCGGCTGCCGCACACGTCCGGTGTGGCCGGCCGGCGGGACATCGAGGCGGTCCGGCGGACCGTGGCCGAGGTGGTCGCGATCATCGACGAGCGGGAGCTGCGCTTCACCCAGCACGGCATCGACTCGGTGGCCAGCTACCGCCGCCGCCGGGCGGCCGGTGAGTTCGCCGACGACCCGTTCGGCGACGTCTTCCTGGTGATCGACGGCTGGAACACGCTGCGCCAGGAGTACGAGGAGCTCGAGCAGACCATCACCAACCTGGCCAACCGGGGGCTCGGGTTCGGCGTACACGTGGTCATCACGGCCGTGCGCTGGGCGGAGATCCGGATCAACATGCGGGATCTGCTCGGCACGAAGCTGGAGCTGCGGCTCGGCGACGCGGCCGAGTCGGAGATCGACCGGCGGGCCGCGCAGAACGTGCCGGTCGGCTCGCCGGGCCGCGGTCTGACCCACGACAAGCTGCACTTCCTCGCCGCGATCTCGCGGATCGACGGCAAGCGCGACGTCGAGGACCTGACCGAGGCGTCGGTCGCCCTGGCCGGGCACGTCGCGGCGAACTGGCCGGGCCGCCCGGCACCGAAGGTACGGCTGCTGCCACGCAAGTTGGCGGTCAGCGAGCTGGCGAAGGTGATCGACCGGTCGGTGCCGGGCATCCCGATCGGCGTCAACGAGTCGGCGCTCGCCCCGGTCTACCTGGACCTGGCGAACGAGCCGCACCTGACCGTGTTCGGGGACGCCGAGTGCGGCAAGACAAATCTGCTGCGGCTGATCGCCCGGAGCATCGCCGAGCGCTACACCCCGGCCCAGGCCCGGCTGGTCATCGCCGACTACCGGCGCGGCCTGCTGGGTGCCGTGGAGGGCGACCACCTGCTCGACTACGCGCCGTCCAATCAGGTGTTCAGTCAGGGGCTGGGCTCGATCCGCAGCGCCCTGCAGAACCGGCTGCCCGGCCCGGACGTGACCACCGCCCAGCTGCGCGACCGGAGCTGGTGGAAGGGTCCGGACCTCTACATCCTGGTCGACGACTACGACCTGGTCGCGTCGGGCGGCAACAACCCGCTCAGCGCGTTGCACGAGCTGCTGCCGCAGGCCCGGGACATCGGCCTGCACCTGATCGTCACCCGCCGGGCGGGCGGTGTGGCCCGAGCCCTGTACGAGCCGGTGCTGCAACGCCTGCGCGAGCTGGACTCGCCGGGCCTGCTGATGTCCGGCAACCGGGAGGAGGGCGCGGTCTTCGGCAACCTGCGCCCGAGCCCGCAGCCACCCGGCCGGGGCACGCTCGTCCGGCGGCGGGACGGGCAACAGCTGATCCAGACCGCGTGGTCCGAGCCGAGCTGAGGGGCAGACCGGGTGGAGCCCGAGCGTTAGGCTCCGCATCACGGGAGGGAGGGGTAGGAGCACAGTGGACGTCAGTGACGACACCCGGCGATGGTTCGGCCGGCTCGTGGAGGAAACCCGGAGCCGGTTCGCAGGGCTCGGCCAACTCGGTGCCGACCCGGAACGACTGTACGGAACGGCCGAGGCGCCGGAGGGCGGCGTCACGGCGGTGGTGGCTCCCGGCGGCCTGCCGGTGCGGCTCACGCTGAGCACCTCGGCGCTGCGACTCACCCCCGACGAGCTGGCCGAGCGGATCGTCCGTACCCAGCGGGAGGCCGCCGAGGACGCGGCCCGACGACAGGCCGAGGTGGCCCAGGAGCTGATCGGCCCGGCGGAGCAGGGCCTCGACGTGCGGGCCATGGTGGAGCGGGCGGCGGCGAGCGCACGACTGCGCGAGGCGCAGGAGCGGCTCGACTCGGCCGCCGACGACCTGCGGGGCGGCCCACGGTGAGCGGCGCCGGGTTCCACGTCGACCCGGACGTGCTGCAGCAGGCCGCCGCCGCCCAGGAGGCACTCGCCGAGGGGGCGACACAGACCGCCCGTACGGTCGAGGCGGCGACCGCGCAGGGCAACCTGTTCGGCGTGGTGGGCCAGCTGGCGGGCCTGGACGCGGGCTACCGCGGCTGGGTCGCCGACGAGGTGGCCTCGCTCGACGGCCTCGCCCGCTATCTGGCCGACCTGGCCGACGGGCTGCGCGACAACGCCGCGTCGTACACGTCGGCCGACACGACCAACGCGGAGCACCTCGCCAACCGGTATCCGGAGCGGTGATGAGCCAGCCGAACGCAGTTGACGTCGCGCAGGGCTACCAGCAGGCGCGGGACACCTGGAACCAGGTCACCAGCCCGCTGTCCGAGGGGCTGAACAACGCCCTGGACACCTTGCTCTATCCGTTCGTCTGGCCGCTGCTGCAGCTGCTGGAGCTGTGCATCGGCGACCCCGATCAGCTGGACGCCCACTCGGGCGCCTGGCAGGCGGCCGCCACCCAGCTGCGCCAGCTCGCCGAGCGGGAGCGTGCCGACCTGGCCGCGTTGCGCAACCACTGGGAGGGCCCGGCGGCCGACGCCTACGCCAAGCGGATCACCACGCTGTGCGAGGGGCTGGAGGCGGCGGCCGGCGAGATGGCCCGGACCGCCGACACGCTCGGCGACACCGCGATGGACCTCCGCAACTGCGAGGAGATCATCCGGACGATCATCCGGGAACTGGTCGAGTGGCTGGTCATCACCTGGCTCGCCGCGCAGGCGCTCGCGATCATCACCGCGGGCGCCTCCGAGGCGGCGGCCGCCGTGGCTTCGGCCGCCGAGACCGGCGTGGCAGTCAGCCGGACCACCCGGATCATGGCCCAGCTCCACCGGGCGCTGGAGGCGTACAAGGCCGTGATGGAGGCGCTCAAGGCGATGGGTACGGTCGGCAAGATCGCCGCCTGGACCATCAACAAGCTCTACGGCCCGAAGCACTGGCTCAAGGCGGGAATCAAGCTCGTCACCCCGCTGGACGGCTCGATCGTCGGCGAGGGACTGGAGTCCGTCGGTGACCTGGTCATCGACTCGGCCGCGGACGAGTACGACGACCGGCGGCGCGGCGACGACGGAGACGGCAGCCGGTGGCGACGTACGGTGAGCTCCTGGGTGGATCCGGCGGCGGACCGGATGCCGTGAGGGTGGGAGGGCGATGGACGAGCGGGCGACGCGCCGGGAGCAGCTGCTGACCAGGGTGGCGCAGGCACTGCCACCCGGAGAGACGGTCCGGGAGGCGTGCTGGTTCAGCCGGGTGCCGGGGCGGCGGTCGGCGGGCGAGGTGCTGCGCGCCGAGCTGAACCCGGCGCGGGTGGTCGAAGGGCTGGCCTGGGACGCGGTCGGGATGACCGCCTCGACCGGCCCCGACGTGGCGTGGTACCAGGCGGCCCGGGGCGGGGTGCTGGGCGGCGCCCCAGGTTCCGCCGCCGCGGTCCTGGACGGGCGACTGCCCGAGCCCGCGGTGGTCCAGGTGCTCGCGGTGACCGATCGGCGGATGCTGGTCCTCGCGCCCCGCCGGGTGGCGTCCGACGCTTCGCCGGTGGCCGCCGCCGGTGGGCTGCGGGAGCGGTTGACGGCCGCCGCCCGCCAGGTACGCGCTGCGTGGCAGGGGCCCGGGTCGGCCGGTCCCGCCGCGCCGCTCGACCTGACCTGGGAGATCGACCGGGCCGGTGTCGCCCGCGCGGACGCGATGCCCGGCAACCAGCTTGGCCGCCTGGCGCTGCTCTTCACCGACGGGTCGTGGATCGTGGTCGGTCCGCCCGACGAGGAGGCGGCACGGGTGATGGCGGCCGCGTTGGGCTGACCCGTCCACTGTGGTTTCGCGCCAACCGGAGTGGGGCTGCGGGGGTTGGACGTCGTCCGCTACGGTTCGTTTGAAGTGTCCGTCGGTGGGGTGCGTACGCCTTGCCGCGGGGGAGGGGCGCGGCGGATCCGCCGCCACAAGATGACGGAAGGGTGTGAAGCATGGCGTTCGAGGTCAGTGCAGCGACTCTGCACACCGCCGCGAGTGACGTGCGGTCCACGCGCAGCGACGTCGACGGCGAGCTCAAGAAGCTGTGGAACGTGGTCGACGACCTGGCCATGGCCTGGAAGGGCCAGGCGTCCACGGGTTTCCAGAACCTGATGCAGCGCTGGAACGAGGACACGGTCAAGCTGCTGACGGCGCTGGACAGCATCGCCGACCTGCTCGACAAGTCGGGCACGACGCACCAGGTCAACGACGAAGAGCAGCAGCAGATGCTGGACAAGTTCCACTCTGCTCTCAACCCGTGATCCGCGAAGACAGGCAGAGGAGGAATTCATGAGCATCAAGGTTGACTACGCCGTCCTCGAGAGCAGCAACCAGCAGATGCAGGCCATCTCGCGGACCATCGACGAGAAGCTGGACACGCTGCGCTCGATGCTGACCAAGCTCGAGTGGGAGGGCCAGGACCGCGTCGCGTACGAGCAGCACCAGGCCCAGTGGGACGCCGCCGTGCGGGACATCAACAAGGTTCTGAACGACATCGGCCAGGCGGTCGGCATCGCGCGGGAGAACTACGTCTCCACCGAGATGAGCAACGCCAAGGTGTGGGGCTGAGATAATTCGGCCGGGCGGCTCCGGTCCGGCTCGACCGGGCCGGAGCCGCACTGCGTTGCGCCGTCGAGGTCTTGGGAGGGTCATGCGTACGCGGAAGATGGCGAAACTGGCCGGGGCCGCGCTCGCGCTGTCCACGGTGGTCGGGGCACAGCTGGTCGCGCCGGCGCCAGCGCGGGCCGACACTGTGCGGGACCTGCAGTGGCACCTCGACGCGTTGAAGATCCCCGAGGCCCACAAGATCACCAAGGGGCGGGGAGTCACCGTCGCCGTCTTCGACAGCGCGGTCGACCCGACCACCCCCGACCTGCGCGGCCAGGTGCTGCGCGGGCACAACGTCAGCACCGGCCCGATCGACGGCTGGGGTCGCGACGGCGACGGGCACGGTACGGCGATGGCCGGCGTCATCGCGGCGCGGGGCGGCGGCCCGATGCGGGCGCTCGGCATCGCGCCGGAGGCGAAGATCCTGCCCGTCGCGTACGGCGGGTCGGCCCCCGACGGCGCGGTCGCCGAGGGGATCAGGTGGGCGGTCGACCACGGCGCCGACATCATCAACATGTCGTTCGGCAACCCCGGCAGATCGTCGCCGGAGGTGGTGGCCGCCGTCCGCTACGCCCTCGACAAGGACGTGGTGCTGATCGCCGCGGCCGGCAACACCGCGAAGGGCGCGTTCAGCGTGACCAAGCCGGCGAACACTCCCGGGGTGCTCGCGGTGACCGGGGTGGGTCGGGACGGCTCCTTCTCGTCGGGCAGCGCCCGCGGCCCGGAGGCGGCCCTCGCCGCGCCGATGGAGAAGATCATGGCCCCGCGGCCCACCTCCGACAACGGCTACGGTCTCGACACCGGCACCAGCGACGCCACCGCGATCGTCTCCGGGGTGGCCGCCCTGGTCCGCGCCCGGTACCCGAAGCTCGACGCGGCCAACGTCGTCAACCGATTGATCCGCACCGCGCGGGACAAGGGCCCGGCCGGCCGGGACGACCAGTACGGCTTCGGGACGGTGGACCCGCTCGCCGCGCTGACCCGGTCGGTGCCGGCCGTGACGGCCAATCCCCTGCTCGCCGATGCCCCCACCGGCCCGGCCGCGGGCGAGTCGGCGCAGCCGTTGCCGGAACGGACCGGCAACGACGGCCCGGCGGTCAGCTTCGGGGTGACGAACAAGACGGGCGCCGTGATCCAGGGCGCGCTCTGCCTGCTGGTGCCGGTAGCGGTGGTGGTCCTGGTCGTCGTCCTCCGTCGCCGCTCGCGCCGCCGGGCCCCGGCACCCGGGGCCGGCCGGCCGCCGTACCCACCGGTCCCGCCGTCGGGTCCCGGCTTCCCGCCGCCCGGGCCGGGCGCTCCTCCGGCCGCCCCGTACGGGCAGCCCGCGCCGCACGGCTTCCCGCCGGCCGGCGGCCCGTACGCGCCGCCGCAGGGCGGGCCCCAGGCCCCGTTCGCGCCGCCGGGCGGGCCCTACGCTCCGGTCGCGCCGCCACCGGCCGGTCCGCACGCCACACCGGCCCCCGGGCAGCCGTCGGGGCCTTACGGCCCGCCGGGCGCCGTGCCGCCCGCGCCCCAGTCGCCGCCGGCCGGGGCGCCGCCGACCGGGCCCGCCGGGCACCACCAGTGAGCCATCGAGTCAGTTGGTGACGGGGAGGAACCAAGATGCACGACAACACACCGGGCGGCAGCGCGACCCAGCCGGAGCGGATCGAGGTCGACACACCGAACATTCCGCTCTCGCCGACCATGCCGTTCACCACCCTGAACGGCTACTCGCTGGACAACGTCAACGCCAACGCCGTTCACCAGCCGACGCATCTGCAGGCCACGCCGGGTGGTGCCGGTGCCGAGACGGAGTGGGACGCGTCCACCCTGGACAACGCGATCACCTGGCTCGACGAGCACGCCGACTTCCTGCACAAGCAGTCGTACCAGATGGAGGAGGACATCCGGAAGTGGATGCGCAACCCCTCCGGTGACGCCGCCGCCGCAGCGGCCGCGGGCGGCCAGAAGAGCCCGCTGGGCAGCTTCGAGCGGGCCACCACGCTGGCCGGCAAGCACGCCTCGCTCTACCAGGCGACGCAGCAGAACCTGCGGGCGCTGGCCAAGGAGTTGTGGAAGGCCGCCCACGCGCTGCAAGAGGTCAAGAAGGGCTACGAGACCGCCGAGGAGCGCAACCGGATGAACGCCGACCAGATGCGCCGCACGCTCTCCGGCGCCTCCGACCACGACCTGCAGAGCTGACGGAGGGAGACGGAGATGCCGAGCTGGGAAGAGATGTGCCAGCAGATCGTCGTCGACGGGCGGCCGGGTGACGTCAGCTCCGCGGCGGCGGGTTGGGAGGTGCTGCTGAAGAACCTCACCACGGTCAAGCAGAACCTCGAGACCAACGTCAAGGACCTGAACGAGACCTGGAAGGGCCCGGCGTACGAGGCTTTCAAGACCCACGTGGAGGGGCTGGCCAAGCGGATCGGCGGGGTGGTCGACGACGCCGAGGCCAACGGTGGCATCGCGCCCGCGCTGCGGGATGCCGCGGAGCGGCTGAACGCCGCACAGGCGGCCTTCCCCGTTCCGCTGTCGTGCGTGAACGACATCCTGGAGGCCCGCAACGCCGAGCTGACCATCGGCATCGGGTTCTTCGAGGCGAAGGTCAAGCCGGACTTCCTGGGTCTGGTCGATCCCATCAGCTCGATGATGGACTGGTTCAACGACAAGACCGAGGACGCCGCCAAGGTCTACAACCAGGTCAGCGGCGAGTACCTCGAAATCGAATCCCGGGTACCCGAATCCACCACGACCCGGCCGCCCGACATGAGCGAATGGGAAAAGCCCAAGCTGGACGATGGCGGCGGTGGCGGTGGGGGCGGGGGCGGCGTGCCCGATATCGGTGGCTCCCCCGACACCGGTGGCCTCGGTGACCGTCCCTCGCTGGGCGGCGGCGGCAAGCACCCCAGCATCGGCTCAACCGGGCCCGGCATCGGCTCAGGCGGGCCCGGCATCGGCTCGGGGGCCCACCCCGACCTCTCCTCGGGTGCCGGTGGCTACCACCCGGGCGCTGGCGGTGCCGGCACGGGCAGCCTGGCCGGCGAGTACGGCAGCGGCCTGGCCGGTGCCGGCGGTGGGCTGCCGCCCAGCACCGGGCTCGGTGGGGGTGGTGGCGGCCTGCCTGGTACCACCGGGCTGGGCGGTGCCGGCGGCGGGCCGGGCGGGAGCAGCGGGCTCGGCGGCGCCGGTGGCGGTTTCCTGGGCGGCGGTTCACTCGGTCGGCCCGTCGGCACGCCGATGATGGGCGGCGGGATGGCCGGCGGTGGCCGCGGCGGGACCGGCCGCGGTGCGGCCGGTGGCATGGCCGGGGCCGGGGGCCGGGGCGCGGGTGCCCGGGGAGCCGGCATGGCCGGGATGGGTCACGGCGGCGGGCGGCACGGCGAGCAGGAAGCCAGCCAGGACACCTGGCTGCGCGAGGACGAGGATGTCTGGGGCGGCGACAGCGGCGGAATGCCGGGCATCCTGCGGTAGGTGGTGCGAGTGCGCGTCCGGGGCAACCGGGCGCGCACTCGGACCGACGGTGGAATGCCGACCGGCTCAGGCGTCCCGAGTCGCGGGACGGCGGCCGGGGCGCCAGCCGCGCTGGCGGCCGCGGAGCAGGATCGGCCGCAGCGCCAGCAGGACGGCGGCCAGCAGCCCGCCGACCACCCCCGCCCAGATTGCCGCGGTCCGCTGCCAGCCGAGCGGGTCGGCCGGCGGCGCCGGCTCCGGCATCGCCCCGAGCGGCGGGTCGGTGCGCGTGCCCAGCAGGCTGGTCACCGCCCGGTACGGGTTGACCATCCCGTAGCCGACCTCCGCGTTGTGCCCGTCCGGCGGGTTGTCGGCCGTCCGGGTCAGCCGGTGGGCGACCTCCTTCGGCGTGAGCTCGGGGTGCGCGGCGCGGACCAGGGCGGCCACTCCCGAGACGTACGCCGTGGCGAAGCTGGTGCCGCCATTCGGCACGAACTGGTATCCCGAACCCTGCGGCGCCGGGCCGACGATGTTCAGCCCCGGCCCGGCGACGTCCACGTAGTCGCCGGTCACCGAACTGCCGACGTGTTCGCCCTTGTCGTCGATCCCGGCGACCGCGATGACCCCGGGGTACGCGGCCGGGTACGCGGACTGGTTCTGCTGGTTCTCCTCCCGGTTGCCGGCGGCGGCCACCACGATCACACCCTTGTCGAGGGCGTGGTCGACGGCCTTCTTCAGCGCGGGGTCGTCGAGCGTGACCAGGGACAGGTTGATCACGTCGGCCCCGTTGTCGGCCGCCCAGCGGATGGCCTGGCCGATCTGGGCCGGGATCGACTCGTCGAAGGTGCGCCGGCTGTCCTCCAGCACGCGTACCGGGAGGATCTTCGACTCCGGTGCGATCCCGCTGTACGGCGCGCCCGTGCCCTCCCGCCCGGCGATGATGCCCGCCACCAGGGTGCCGTGGCCGACCTCGTCGCACTGTCCCTTGAGCTCCGTCAGGTGGTTGAAGTCCGCGCCCTCGAGCACCCGGCCGCGGAGCAGCGGGTGGCTCGGCGAGACGCCGGAGTCGATGACCGCCACCGTGACTCCCTCGCCCCGGGTGATCCGCCACGCCGCGGACGGGTCGAGCCGGTCCAACGCCCATGGCGTCTCGGTCGGTGCCGGGTTCCCGGCCGGACCGCACTTCGGTGCGGCCGCGGCGGATGCGGGCGCGGCCAGGGCGCCGCCGAGCAGCGCCACCACCGCCGTTCCACAGAGGACTGACCGGATCCGGTGTCCGGTACGGACGCTCACCGGCGTCCCGTCCGGCCGTAAGCTGTCGCGCACGCGCTGAGATTACCGTCGCCGCGCCCGCGGCAGGGTGACGGGAGCATGGTTCCCGGGTGCAGGCGTCAGGCCTCGGCGCTGGGGTCGGCGGCCGGCTCGGCGGTGAAGAGGGCGAGCAGGGCCCCGACCTGCTGGTCGGCCTCCGCCGGGTGGCGGAAGTGCCCGCTCGGGTTGATCGTGTACTCGTTGCGTCGCCCCACCCGGGTGCGACGCAGGTACCCGCCGGCTTCCAGGTCGGCGACGATCGCCTGGGCGGCCCGCTCGGTCACCCCCACCTCGTCGGCCACGTCCCGTAGCCGGGCGGTCGGGTTGCGCGCGATGGCCAGCAGCACGTGCCCGTGGTTGGTGAGGAAGGTCCAGTTCCGACCGCTCCCGCTCCCGCCCGCTGTCGTCGCCATGATGACCATGGTATGGCCTCGTGTGGTGGAGGCGGTCAAGCGTCTGCCAATGTATGAAATACGTATCACGTAAATCTTGACGTATCTTTGCCTCGGGTGTGACCGTGGTTGGCGCGGCCGTCTCCGCCGCCGACCTGGGCTGACCAGGTCGTTCCCCGCGAGGACGAGGTGACTGCCGTGACGTCGATCACTCCCGCCCATGCGCTCGCCGAGCTGTACGCCGGCAACCGGCGCTTCGTCACCGGCGTACCCCGTCATCCGAATCAGGACGCCGATCACCGCGCCGCCGTCGCCGACGGCCAGCACCCGTTCGCGGTGATCGTCGGCTGCTCCGACTCCCGGCTCGCCGCGGAGATCATCTTCGACCGTGGCCTCGGCGACCTCTTCGTGGTGCGCACCGCCGGCCACACCGTCGGCCCCGAGGTGCTCGGCAGCGTCGAGTACGCGGTGACCGTCCTCGGCGTCCCGCTGGTCGTGGTGCTCGGCCACGACTCGTGCGGGGCGGTGCAGGCCGCGCGCGAGGCGGTCGCCACCGGCACGTCCCCGGCCGGGCACCTCGGCGCGGTGGTCGAGGCCGTCGTGCCCAGCCTGCGCCGGGCCGCCCGGCAGGGCGTCGAGGACGTGGACGGGATCGTCGACATCCACATCGCGCAGACCGTGGAGGCGCTGCTGGCCCGTTCCACCGTGCTCGCCGAGTGGGTGTCCGCCGGCCGGTGCGGGGTGGTCGGGATGTCGTACCGGCTCAACGCGGGCGAGGTGCGGACGGTGGCCGAGGCGCCGGCCGGCACGCCGACCACGGCGGCGGCCGACCGGGTCGGCGGTTAGAGCAGCGACATGTGGACGTGGTCGGTGTGGTCGGAGGGCCCGCTGTAGGACTTCCAGCCGGTCGCCGGGAACCAGATCTGCCGGTTCCAGATCACGTAGTAGATGCCCAGCCGGTCGGCGTTGCGAATGAGGAACGCGGCGAGGTTGTTGCCGTACATCCGCATGTCGTTGTTGTGCCAGCGCGCGAAGCCGCTCCTCTGCAACGACCAGTCGCAGGCCCGGCCCTTGGGATGCTCCCACGGCCCGCCCGGCCGGTAACAGCCGGCGAAGCGGTCGAAGCCGGCGCGCCGGACCTCCTTGTAGGCGTGCAGGGTGCGCGGGGTGATGTAGCCCGAGGTGGTGGGATCCTTCACGCTGCGTGACTCGGGCTTCCAGTCCCCGTCGGCGGTGCGACCGGGCCCGATCCGGGCGACCGGAGAGGTGGCCGAGACCAGGCCGCCGGTGAAGCCGCGCCCGCCCACCAGCGCCAACGCCTTCTCCGCCTCGGCCTTCTGCCGGGCCATGGCGTTCTTCTGCTTCTGCTGCTCCCGCACCTCGACGTCGAGTGCGATCTTGGCCTGCTCCGCGCGGGTCTTCGCCTCGTTGACCGCCGCGAGCTTCTGCGCGTTGACCATGTTCAGCTCGTCCAGCGCGGCGGCCCGTCGGACGAACGAGTCGGGCGTGTTGCTCTCCAGCAGCATGGCCAGGGCGCCGATCCGGCCGGTGCGGTACGACTGCGCGGCGATCTGGCCCACCTGCGGGCGCAGCGCGTCGAGCTCGGCCTGGGTCGCGCTCACCTCGAGGGCCAGTTGGAGCTGGCGCTTCTTCGACTTCTCCAGCTTCGCCTTGGCCTGCAGGTAGCCACGGTTCGCGGCGGCGATGACATCCGTGATGAGCGGCCGGTCGTCGTCCTCCTCGTGCCCCGAGGGGGTGGGGGTGCCGGGTTCGGCCATGGCCGGGGTCGGTCCGGCGGCGAGGGTGAACGCAGCGAGTACGGCCACCACGGGTGTCAACCAGCGGCGCAGGGGTGCCGTCACAGTCTTCCCTTCCATCGACCGCCGACCGGGTTAGCTGCCGGGTTCGGGACGGAAGCAGCCCCTACCGCTGGCGCGGATTCACCCCAGGTACCTGGTTCCCCGGCTCGCCCTCGGGCGATTGGGCGGTGGCACCGCAGGCGCCGGTGCGCGCCTCCAGCGGTGACCGGCAGCGAGGTTACCCGAGAGCCCCCACCGTGATCTACGCCCGGAAGCCGACCAATAGTGCGATTTTGCCGTTGCCGTGCGTGACCAGCATCGCGTTGGACGCCGATCGTCACGCTGTGGAGTGTCACCATGCGGCGTCCGTACTCCCGCCCGGGCCGCGCCGTCCGGCGACCGCCCCGCCGAGTGCCTCCAGTGCGGCGTCCCGCTCGGTCGGCGGCCGGGCGGCCGGGGGTGCCGGCGGCTCGACGTCCGCCCGGTTGCCCCCGCGGGCGGGGGCCACCAGCGCGGCCAGACCGGTGGTCAGCGGTACGGCGGCGATCAGGCCGAGCGTGGCCACCGTGCTGCGGACGATCTCCGTGGCCATGAACTCGCTGGTCAGAATCTGGGTCAACGGGCGCGAGTCGGCGACGAGCAGGAGCAGCAGCGGCAGCGAGGCGCCCGCGTACGCCAGCACGATGGTGTTGACCGTGGAGGCGATGTGCGCCCGGCCCACCCGGGTGGCCGCCCGGTAGAGCTGGAGCCGGGACAGTCCCGGGTTCGCGTACGCCAGCTCGGTGACCGTGGCGGCCTGGGTGACGGTGACGTCGTCCAGCACGCCGAGCGAGCCGATGATGATGCCGGCCAGGAGCAGCCCGTGCAGGTCGACGTCCTGCTGGAACATCGACAGGGTGGTCGCGTCCTCGTCGCCGAAGCCGGTGAGGTGGGTGGCCGCGATGGTGAGGGCGCCGAGAACCCCGGTCAGCACCAGGCTGCCCAGTGTGCCGAGCACCGCCACCGAGGTCTGGGCGGTGATCCCGTGGGTCAGATAGAGCACCACGAACATGATCAGCGCGGCTCCGACGATCGCCACCAGCAGCGGCGACTGGCCGGCAGCGATCCCGGGCAGCACGAAACCGAGCAGGATCGTGAAGCTCGCGATCAGGCCGCCCAGCGCGGCCAGCCCGCGCCAGCGGCCGAACGCGACGATGACGACGGAGAACAGCACGGCCAACCAGATCAGCGGTTTACCGCGCTGGTGCTCGGCGATCTGGTAGCTCTTTGCCGCTGGATCGGCCGGATCCGTCAGCTCGACCAGGACGATCTCGTCGCCCACCTCGACCCGGGGCGCCCCGGGCCCGGCCGGGATCGGCACCTCGATCTGCCGCCCGGCGTCCGGGCCCTGCTCGGCGGTGACGGTGACCGTCCCGCACGGACCGGTCGGCCCATCCGAGCCGCCCTCCGGCGTCCCCGGGGCCGGTGGGCAGGGCTCGCTCACCACCCGGGCCACCGTGCCGTGGTATCGCGGCACGTCCGCGCCGGCCGTCGGCTCGTGGGTCCCGCGCGGCCAGAGCACGAGCGCGGCGACCACCGTGGCCAGGAAGAGCGGCACCACCGCCACGACGAGGATCCGTCGTACCCGCGGCGGGGCGGACGGTGCGGGACGGGTGTGATCGGCACCCATGACGGCTCTCCCAACGATTCACGACGGAACACGTTTCGCCCGGACCGGGCGATTCGCCCGGTTTCTGGCAGGGGGCGACGAGCCTCGCCAGGCCCAACGAACCGGACGACCCGATTGAATCGGCCCCGGACCCGGCGAGTCCTGCCAGCCGTTCAGCCGCGCTTCAGCAGCCGGCCGACGGCGGCCATCATCTCGGTGGCCATCTCGTCGGCGCGGCCCTCGGCGGCGCCCTCCCGCATGCAGTGCCGGGCGTGCCCGTCGAGCAGGCCCAGGCCGACCTTGTCCAGGGCGGCCTGGATGGCGGAGATCTGGGTCAGCACGTCGATGCAGTAGCGGTCGTCCTCGACCATCTTCTCGATGCCGCGGACCTGGCCCTCGATGCGGCGGAGCCGCGCGAGCAGCTGATCCTTGCTGGCGGTGTAGCCCCGGGTCGGGGTCGTCGGTGCGGTCATGGCGTCGAGGATAGCGTACCCCTGAGGGGTATGATATGTTCCTGTCCGCGGCCGATACCCCCACCGGGTACTGGTAATGGAGGGAGATTCGCGATGGTCACCAGCACGTACCAGGTCAAGGGCATGACCTGCGGGCACTGCGTCAACGCGGTCAGCGCCGAGGTGGGCGCGATCCCGGGCGTCAGCGACGTCCAGGTCGACCTGGCCTCCGGTCAGGTCACCGTCACCAGTGAGAGCCCGTTGGACGCGGGGACCGTCCGCGCCGCCGTCGACGAGGCCGGCTACGACCTCGTCGAGGCGTGACGAGTCCCCAGGACCCGAAGAAACCGAGGTAGCACCGATGAACACGGCGACGAAGCTGAGCGGCTTCACCCTCGGCCTCGCGGCGGTGTTCGGCGCGGCGTACGGGGTCGGTCACCTGTCCGGCCCCGTCACGCCCGCCGCCGAGACCCGCCACGACGCCACCGAGCCCGGCCACACCGACGGCGACCACGCGGCCGCCGCCACCGACCACCTGCCCGGCGGGCTCCTCGTCTCCGACCGCGGCTACACCCTTGCGCCGGTGACCGCGCCCGCCGGAGAGTTCGCCTTCCGGATCACCGGCCCGGACGGCCGGCCGGTCACCCGTTACGACGTGGCGCACGACAAGCGCATGCACCTGATCGTCGCGCGGCGCGACCTCTCCGGCTTCCGGCACGTCCACCCGGAACTGGCCCCCGACGGCACCTGGCGGGTCGCCTCGCCGCTCGCCGGGCCGGGTGTCTGGCGGGCGTTCGCCGACTTCACCCCGACCGGCGGCGAGGCGCTGACGCTCGGGGTCGACGTCACCGTCCCCGGCCCCCTGGTGGACCGGCCGCTGCCGCCACCCGCCACCAGCACCACCGTCGACGGCTACACGGTCACCCTCAGCGGCGCCCCGCAGCCCGGCCGCACCAGCCGGCTCACCCTGACCGTGAGCCGGGACGGCCGACCGCTCACCGACCTGCAGCCCTACCTCGGGGCGTACGGGCACCTGGTGGCGCTGCGGCAGGGCGACCTGGCGTACCTGCACGTGCACCCGGAGGGCGCGCCCGGCGACGGGCTGACTCCGGCCGGGCCGGCGGTCATCTTCTCCGCCGAGGTGCCCTCGGCCGGGACGTACCGCCTCTTCCTGGACTTCCGGCACGGCGGCGCGGTGCACACCGCCGAATTCACCGTCGTGGCCGGCGACCCGGGCGCCCCGGGTCACGGGCACAATTGACTGGAGGTGCCGTGATGACATCCACCGCCAAGTCCCTGCCGGTCGCGCCGAACCAGATCGAACTCGCGATCGGGGGCATGACCTGCGCCTCCTGCGCCGCCCGGATCGAGAAGAAGCTCAACCGGATGGACGGCGTCGAGGCCACGGTCAACTACGCCACCGAGAAGGCCAGCGTCCGGTACGCCGACGACGTCACCCCGGACGACCTGATCGCCACCGTGGAGAAGACCGGCTACACGGCCGCCGTGCCGGCACCCGCCACGGCCGACGCCGAGGCGACCACCGAGCCGGTGGACGAGCTGCGCGGGCTGCGTACCCGGCTCTCGGTGTCGGTCGCGCTGGCCGTGCCGGTGATCGCGCTGGCCATGGTGCCGGCCTGGCAGTTCACCTACTGGCAGTGGCTGTCGCTGACCCTGGCCGCCCCGGTCGTGGTCTACGGCGGGCTGCCGTTCCACCGGGCCGCCTGGATCAACCTGCGGCACGGCGCGGCGACCATGGACACCCTGGTGTCGCTGGGCACCCTCGCCGCGTTCGGCTGGTCGCTCTGGGCACTGTTCCTCGGTGACGCCGGGATGCCCGGGATGACCCACCCGTTCCGCCTCGACATCACCCGCAGCGACGGGGCCGGCAACATCTACCTGGAGGCGGCGGCCGGGGTGACGGTGTTCATCCTCGCCGGCCGCTACTTCGAGGCCCGGTCCAAGCGGACCGCCGGCGCCGCCCTGCGCGCCCTGCTCGAGCTGGGCGCCAAGGACGTCGCGGTGCTCCGCGGCGACCGGGAGACCCGGATCCCGGTGGACCAGCTCGCGGTCGGGGACCGGTTCGTGGTCCGGCCCGGGGAGAAGGTCGCCACCGACGGCGTGGTCGAGGAGGGCACGTCGGCGGTCGACGCCAGCATGCTCACCGGCGAGTCCGTCCCGGTCGAGGTCGGGCCGGGCGACACCGTCGTCGGCGCCACCGTCAACGCCGGCGGCCGGCTGGTCGTCCGGGCCACCCGGGTCGGCGGCGACACCCAGCTCGCCCAGATGGCGAAGCTGGTGGAGCAGGCGCAGACCGGCAAGGCGGCCGTGCAGCGGCTGGCGGACCGGATCTCCGGGGTCTTCGTACCGATCGTGATCGCGCTGGCCGCCGGCACGCTGGGCTGGTGGCTCGGCAGCGGGGCGGGGACCACGGCCGCCTTCACGGCAGCGGTGGCCGTGCTGATCATCGCCTGCCCGTGCGCCCTCGGGCTGGCCACCCCGACCGCGCTGCTGGTCGGCACCGGGCGGGGAGCCCAGCTCGGCATCCTCATCAAGGGACCCGAGGTGCTGGAGTCCACCCGCCAGGTGGACACCGTGGTGCTGGACAAGACCGGCACGGTCACCACCGGGAAGATGACCCTGGTCGACGTGCTTCCCGTCGCCGGCCAGGACCCTGCCGAGCTGCTGCGGCTGGCCGGCGCGCTGGAGGCCGCGTCCGAGCACCCGATCGCGCGGGCGATCGCCGACGGGGCGGCGGAGGCGGGGGCGGTGCCCGCGGTCACCGGCTTCGCCAACACCGAGGGGCTGGGGGTGACCGGTTCGGTCGACGGCCGGAACATGGTGGTCGGACGGCTCCGGTTGCTGCGGGAGCGGGGTCTCGACGTGCCGGAGGAGGTCGTGCGGGCGGCGACGGAGGCGGAGGCCGCCGGCCGGACTGCGGTGCTGGCCGGCTGGGACGGCCGGGCCCGCGGCGTGCTCGCGGTGGCCGACGTGGTGAAGCCGACCAGCCGGACGGCGGTCGCCCGGCTGCGCGAACTCGGGCTCACCCCGGTGCTGCTGACCGGCGACAACACCACCGTCGCCCGGGCGGTGGCGGCCGAGGTCGGCATCGACCAGGTGATCGCCGAGGTGCTGCCGGCCGACAAGGTCGACGTGGTGCGGCGGCTCCAGCACGAGGGGCGGACGGTCGCGATGGTCGGCGACGGGATCAACGACGCCGCCGCGCTGGCCCAGGCCGACCTCGGGCTGGCCATGGGCACCGGCACCGACGTGGCGATCGAGGCGTCCGACCTGACCCTGGTCCGGGGCGACCTGACGGCCGCCGTGGACGCCATCCGGCTCTCCCGGCGGACGCTGGGCATCATCAAGGGCAACCTGTTCTGGGCCTTCGCCTACAACGTGGCCGCCCTGCCGCTGGCCGCCGCCGGCCTGCTCAACCCGATGATCGCCGGTGCCGCGATGGCCTTCTCGTCGGTCTTCGTGGTGGCGAACAGTCTCCGGCTGCGCCGCTTCGGCCCGGTCTGAGTCGGTGCGCCCCGTCACGCTCGGTGAGGTTGTCGCCGGTCGTCGGGTTGAGCGGCCGGATGTCGGGGTACCTCCACAGCGTCACGGAAACCTGCTGAGTGGAGGTCCCATGGGCATCGATGACAAGATCGACAACACGGCCGAGAAGGCCGCCGGCAAGGTCAAGGAGGGCGCCGGCCGGGCCACCGACGACGAGCGTCTCGAGGCCGAGGGCCGCACCGACCAAACCAAGGCCAACCTCAAGCAGGCCGGTGAGAAGGTCAAGGACGCCTTCAAGAGCTGACCTGGCGTTCGTACGCACAGCCGGGCCGGCACCTCGCCGGCCCGGCGTGCTGCGTGCGCACCGCGGGTCCGGCGGACCGCGACGGGTCCCTGGCACACTCGATCCGTCGCCGCTCGATCTGGCCGGGGTGCGCGCGGCGGCCCGCGACGGAGCCCCGGCTGACCACGCGCCGTCACCGACGGCCGACGACCGTACGGAGAGACCAATGTCGGGTACCACGATCCGAGCCGCCGCCCTGGTGACCATGACGACGCTCGCCGCCGGCTGCCAGTCGTCCGGGGCGGACCGCGGGGCGCCGACCGGCAACCGGACGGCCACGGCGAGTGCCTCCGCCGCACCCGCCCCGACCGCCACCGGCTCGCCGTCGCCGGTGACCGCGGCGAACACCGCCGAGGTCTGCGCCGAGGTCGACAAGCTCATCATCGCCAAGAGCAAGAAGATCGCCGCCGACTCCGCCGCGGCCACCCGCCGGGACCTCACCCCGGAGCAGATCAACGATCAGGTCAAGGCGACTCTCGCGGAGCTGGCCGGCGGCGTACGCCGGCAGGCCGCCCGGGCGCAGGATCCGGAGATCAAGGCGTTGGTCACCGACGCCGCGCGGCGGATCGACGCCGGGGCGAGGTCGTCCGCACCGGTCAAGTGGCTGGGCTCCACGTTCGTCGCGATCCCGCAGCGGCTGACCCGGGAGTGCCACGCCTGATCAGTTCGCTCGCCCGCGGTCGTCGATCGCGCCGGGCGTCGCTGCTCATTCGGCGGCCAGGCGCGCGGCGCGTACCTCCAGATAGCGCTGCTCGGGCCGGCTGGTGGTGGCCCGGGCGGCGGTCCGGTACGCCTCCCGCGCCTCGTCCCGCTCGCCGGCCAGTTCGAGCAGGTGGGCGCGGACGGCGGCGAGCCGGTGGTGCCCGGCGGTGCGCTCGTCGGCGGCGAGCGGCGCCAGCAGGGCGAGCCCGGCCCGGGGGCCGTCCACCATGGCCACCGCGGCGGCCTGGTTGAGGGTGACCATCGGGTTCGGCGCGATCCGGGCGAGCACCTGGTAGAGCGCGACGATCTGCCGCCAGTCGGTCTCCGCCGCCGTCGGCGCCTCGGCGTGCACCGCCGCGATCGCCGCCTGCACCTGGTACGGGCCCGGTGGCGACCAGGTCAGCGCCTCGGTCACCAGGGCGATGCCCTCCTTGATCTCCGCCCGGTCCCAGCGGGTGCGGTCCTGCTCGGCCAGGGGGATCAGCTCCCCGCCCGGGCCGGTCCGGGCGGCCCGGTGCGCGTCGGTGAGCAGCATCAACGCCAGCAGCCCGGCGACCTCGCCGTCGTCGGGGAGCAACCGGTGCAGCTCCCGGGCCAGCCGGATCGCCTCCCCGGTCAGCTCCGCCCGGTGCAACTCACCGCCGCTGGAGGCGGTGTAGCCCTCGTTGAAGATCAGGTAGAGCACGTGCCGCACGGCGCCCAGCCGCTCGTCGCGGTCGGCGGGCGAGGGCAGCACGAACCGGGCACCCGCCGCCTCGATCCGCTGCTTGGCCCGGCGGATCCGCTGGCTCATCGTCGCCTCCGGCACGAGGTACGCCCGGGCGATCTCCGCGGTGCTCAACCCGCCCACCGCCCGCAGGGTCAGCGCCACCTGGGCGGAGCCGGTGAGCGACGGATGGCAGCAGAGGAAGAGCAGCTTCAGCGTGTCGTCCCCGCTCGGCGGCTCCTCGTCGGCGGGCGGGGCGACCCCCGCGTACGTCGGCTCCCGGACGGCCACCGCGACCTCGCGGTTCCGGCGGGCCCGCTCGCTGCGCCACTCGTCGGTGAGCCGGCGGGTCGCCACGGTGACCAGCCACGAGCGGGGATGCTCCGGGACGCCCTGCTCCGGCCACTGGGTGGCGGCGGCGAGCAGCGCCTCCTGCACGGCGTCCTCGCAGGCGTCGAACTGGCCGTGCCGGCGGACGAGCACGCCGAGGACCTGCGGCGCGAGGTTGCGCAGCAGGTCCTCGACGGGCGCGGACGTCACATCTCCGTCCCGGCCTGGTCCATCACCGCGCGCACCTCCAGCACCCCGAGGCCGCGCCGGACGTCCGGCCAGCTCGCGGCGATCTCGGCGGCCCGCTCCGGGGTCTCGCAGTCGATCATCAGATAGCCGGCGAACTGCTCCTTGCTCTCCACGTACGGGCCGTCGGTGATCTCGAAGCCACCGGACCGGGGCCGGACCGTCCGGGTCTGCGACGGGTGGGCCAGCGCCTCGCCGCCGACCAGCTCCCCGGACTCGGCCAACTCCTTCATGATCTCGTCGACCTCACCGAAGATCGCGTTCCGCTCCGCCTCGGACAGCTCCTCGACGAAGCCGGGCCGGTTCCAGATCAGCAGCATGTACTTCACGGTGCACTCCTCGGGTACGGGCCACCGGCGGTGGCGCCTCTCGCAGACGGGTCGGAGCCGGGACGTCCGATCCGACATCCTGCCCGAGAAAATTCAGTGGCCGGGGCGTACCGCACGGCGCGCCGGGGCGCCGGCGTCGAGCGAGGCCCGGTCGGCAGCCGAGGTGCCCGAGGCCCAGCCCTCGGCGTCCCGCACCTGGAGCCGGTGCCGGGTGACGCCGGGAAACAGCTGGTCGACACGCTCCCGGACGGCGTCCGAGCGGGCGGCGAGCACCGGAAGCAGCCGGCCGTCACCGCGCTCCTCGGCCGCCTCCCGGTCCGCCGTCGCGGTGGCCGTCCGGAGCCGTTCCCCGATCCGCAGCGCGAACGCGTTGAGGAACGACTCGTCGTAGCCCCTGGTGCGCCGGCCGCCGTCCGCGCGGCGCTCGGCCTGGCCGCTGCCGATGCGGCGTCCGACCTGGCCGCTGCCGGTGCGGCGCTCGGCCCGGCCGCGCAGCATCGCCGTGGTGGCCTGCACCAGCAGCGAGGTGTGCAGCAGCTCGACCGCCGCCAGATCGGCGGGGAAGCCGAGCACGGTGGCGAAGCCGAGATCGTCGGACCACACCGACTCGCACCGGTTCGCCGCCGCCACCTCCTGGATCAGCAGCGCCTTCGCCGCCGCGTACGGGGCGTCGGTGCCGAGCCGGACGCCGGCCGGCTGGTCGGGCCGCTCGGCGGTCGCGTCGAGCAGCGCGGCGTCGATGCTGTGCCGGGCCATCAGCTCCTGCGCCTTACCGGTGAGCGCCTCCGCCTCGGCGGGGAAGGTGGTCGACTCGGCCTTGGCCAGCAGGGCGCGGACCCGGTCCAGCATCCGGGAGGCACCGGCCGGGGCGGCGACGCGCGGTGTGGTGGCCGCGCCACCGGGTGGCGGGCGGAGCACCGCGATCGGCGGCAGCCCCTCCACCAGCACCAGCGCGTCAACGGCGTCGCGCAGGGCGGTGATCCGGTCGCCCTCGGCCCGTCGGTCCAGCCAGCCGGCGTCGCCGGCGAAGCGCGCGTCGAGCTCGGCGAGCTGGTCGTCGAACCACTGCGGAACCGCGCCGGGCTGCTCCCGGCGCTGAGCGGCCAGTACGTCCCGGAGGAGCCGTACGCCACGCGGGGCCAGCCGCCGGCTGGCGATCCGGTCCAGGTCGACCGGCTGCCAGCCGCGCCGCCACAGCCGTCCCACCCCGCGTACCAGGCGGGCGAGCAGCGCCCCGTCCACCGCCGGGCCGTCGCCGACCACCAGCCGGTCCAGCGCGCGTTCGGCCTGGCGTACGTCGGTGCCGCGCGCCGCCGCGAGAGCGTCGGCGAGCAACTGCTCGGCGTCCGGCACGGCGTGCTCCTCTCCTCGCGGGTGTCCCGTGATCCACTCGGGGTGCGGCAGATCGGGCCCTCGCGCGGGCGGGACAGCGCGAGGTGCCGCAATTCGCCGGCCGGTCCGGCGGTCGCGCCCCGATCAGGAACGGTACCGACCCGCCGTGGTCCGCCCCGCCTGCTGCCGGTCGAGGACGACCGTACCCTCACCGACCTGCGCACCGATGGGGGATACGCTGGGCCGGCAGCAGTCCCCGACCGCCCGAGTCGAGCGGGCTGGTGTCGCTGGCCCGCTGAGCCGTCCGAGCGGTCCCGGGCCGGCTCCCGCTTCGCGGGGAACCGGCCCGGGCGCGGTCACCGGCGGAGCAGGGCGAAGACTCCCCAACCCAGGTACTCCCGCTGGTAGCGGACGTACCGCAGCGGGTCCTCGGTCAGCTCCCGGCGCAGTTCCCCGGCCAGCTCGTCGTCGGGGTTGGCGTCCAGCCAACGGCGCAGGTTGAGCCAGTGCGCCGCCGCGTACCGGTCCCAGCTGTCCTGGTCGGCGAGGACCATCTCGACCAGGTCCCAGCCGCATTCGCCGAGGAGCCGGACCAGCCCGGGCAGGTCCCGGAACTCGTCCCGGGACCGGGCGTGGGAGCCGGCCACGGCCTCCTCGTCCGGCGGGTCGAGCCGCCAGTACGGCTCCCCGACCAGGGCCATCCCGCCGGGGCGCAGGCTGCGCTCGAGGATCTCCAGGGTGCCGGGGACACCCCCGCCGATCCAGGTGGCGCCGACGCAGGCGGCCACGTCGACCGGCTCCGGCGCGACGTGCGCTGCGGCGTCGCCGTGCAGGAACCGGACCCGGTCGGCGACGCCCAGCTCGGCGGCGCGTTCCCGGGCCGCGGCGGTGTTGGCGGTGCTGATGTCCACCCCGGTGCCGGTGACGCCGTGGTCCCGGGCCCAGGTGCAGAGCAGTTCGCCCTTGCCGCTGCACAGGTCGAGGATCGACGTGCCGGGTTCGAGCTTGATCGCCCGGCCCAGCGTGGCCAGCTTGCCGGCGTCGAACGGGTTGATGATCCGGAGGTCGCCCTCGCGGATGGTGAAGCTACGTGGCAGATCCAATGTCGTCACTCCAGAAGGTGGTTCCGTGGGGCAGGTCAATTCGCTTGATCGCGCTCAGCACGGGCACCAGAACACCCTCTTCGAGAAGTCGGAGTGACGTCGAGGCGACGCTAACCGTCATCCCGCCGGCGGCCAACCGAAATAACCCGGTGGACCGCCCACACCACGGACCGCACGGAGGTGTCGGCCGTACGGATATCCGCTGTGGTCAATGTCACGTTAGCGTTCCGGCACGCCGGCCGTCCCGCCGGCGCTCCGACGGGAGAACGCCATGAAGACACCGTGGAAAGCCGCCGCCACCCTCGCCGCGGCACTCCTCCTGGTCCTGCCCGGTGGCACCGCCGCCCGGGCCGCCGGCACGCCGTACACCAAGACCCCGGTCGGCGGCTCGCTCCGCAGCTATCCGGTCTCCGCCGTGTACGTCGCTGGGGTCTCCTCCGGTGGCTACCTGGCCACCCAGCTCCAGGTCGCGTACTCGGCGCGGATCCGGGGCGCGGCCGTCTTCGCCGCCGGCCCGTACTACTGCGCCCAGAACAACGTTTCCCAGGCGCTCTACGGCTGCGGTGACAACATCTACCCGACGTACGTGTCCACGTTGGAGAGCTACACCCGCACCTGGGCCGGGTACGGCTGGATCGACGGGACCGGCAACCTCTCCGGCCAGCCGGTGTACGTCTACCACGGCGGCAACGACAACACCGTGAAGAAGTCCGTCACCGACGATCTGGTCCGCTACTACCAGGACTTCGGCGCGAGCGTCCGGTACGACTCCGGCAGCGCCGCCGGCCACGCCTGGGTCACCCCGTACGGCACGGTCGGCTGCACGGCGACCGCCTCGCCGTTCCTCAACGACTGCGGCACCGACCCGCAGGGCAGCTTCCTCGGCAAGCTGCTCGGCTCGGTGTCCCCGCCGAACACCGGGCCGCTCGGCGGCACGCTCATCCGGTTCAGCCAGGACACCTTCGCCACCAACGGCTGGGCAAACGGGCTCAGCATGGACGCCAACGGCTTCGCGTACGTCCCGAGCGCCTGCGCCGCCGGCCAGACCTGCCGGCTGCTGGTCGCCCTGCACGGCTGCGCCCAGGGGTACGCCAGGATCGGCACCGCCTTCGTCGACCGGGCCAACCTCAACCAGTACGCCGACACAAACCGGCTGATCGTGCTCTACCCGCAGGCGATCTCGACCGGGGCGAACCCGAACAGCTGCTGGGACTGGTGGGGCTACCTCGGTGCCACCAACTATCCGATCAAGGGCGGTGCCCAGGTCGAGACGATCATGAACATGGTCCGCCGCCTGGACGGCTGACGGCGCGCCGGTTTCGCGGCCGGCGGCGGGCCGGGCAGCGGGCGGCACCGCCCGTGCGGCGGCGTCAACGGTGCGTCAGGCCGGCCAGGACCGGTGGTCCGGCAGCGGAGCGGCCGGAGTGGTCCGCCTCACCCCGGCGGCGGGTCCCCGTGAAAAGCGCGTCAACAAAGCGCCTGCCGCCGTCACGGTCGCGTTATGGCCCCTGTCCGTCCGGCTGGCCGGGCGTTGTCATTGCCTGGCGCGGCCGACAGGCGGTCGCGGGGAACGTCCGGTAAGAGGAGTCAGCCGTGTCTGACCTGGTGTACGTGCTGGTGACGGTGGCGCTGTTCGCGGTGCTCGCCCTCGTCGTGAAGGGCGTGGAAAAGCGGTGAGCGCGGTCAACGCCGTCGGTCTGGTGCTGGCGATCGGCCTGGGCGTCTTCATGGTCGTCGCGCTGCTGTTCCCGGAGCGCTTCTGATGACCACGACCACGGCCGGGGTCATCTTCGTGCTGGCCCTGGTGGCGGCGCTCGTCGCCGTCCACCGGCCGTTCGGAGACCACCTGTACCGGGTGGTCTCCGGCACCCGGCACTCGCGCTTCGAGCGGGGGATCTACCGCCTGGTCGGGGTGAACCCGGCCGCCGAGCAGAGCTGGGCCGTGTACGCCCGCAGCCTGCTGGCCTTCTCGGCCGTGTCGATCCTGTTCCTGTACGCGTTCCAGCGCCTGCAGAACCACCTGTGGCTCTCCCTGGGCCTCGACCCGGTGGTCCCGCACGGCGCCTGGAACACCGCGGTCTCGTTCGTGACCAACACGAACTGGCAGTGGTACTCGGGTGAGTCGACGATGGGCCACCTGGTGCAGATGGCCGGTCTGGCGGTGCAGAACTTCGTGTCCGCCGCGGTCGGCATCGCCGTCGCGGTCGCCCTGGTCCGGGGCTTCGCCCGCAGCCGCACCGGCGAGCTGGGCAACTTCTGGGTCGACCTGATCCGGATCACGCTGCGCGTCCTGCTGCCGATCGCGCTGGTCGGCGCGGTCGTGCTGATGATCGGCGGCGCGGTGCAGAACCTCTCCGGCGGCACCGACGTCATCACACTGACCGGCGGCCACCAGACGATCATCGGCGGCCCGGTGGCCAGCCAGGAGGTCATCAAGGAGCTGGGCACCAACGGGGGCGGCTTCTACAACGTCAACAGCGCCCACCCGTTCGAGAACCCGACGACCTGGACGAATTGGCTGGAGATCTTCCTGCTGCTGGTGATCCCGTTCAGCCTGCCCCGGGTGTTCGGCCGGATGGTCGGGCAGAACCGGCAGGGGTACGCGATCGTCGCGGTCATGGCGATCCTGGCGCTGGCCAGCATCACCCTGACCAACGCCTTCGAACTGGCCGGGCACGGCACGGTGCCGCAGGCGGTCGGGGCGGCCCTGGAGGGCAAGGAGGCCCGGTTCGGCGTGGCGAACTCGGCGACCTTCGCGGCGGCGACCACGCTCACCTCGACCGGGGCGGTAAACTCGTTCCACGACTCCTACACCGCACTCGGCGGCATGATGCCGATGATCAACATGATGCTCGGCGAGGTGGCGCCCGGCGGCGTCGGCGCCGGGCTCTACGGCCTGCTGGTCCTCGCGGTGATCACCGTCTTCGTCGCCGGTCTGATGGTCGGCCGCACCCCCGAGTACGTCGGCAAGAAGATCGGCTCGCGGGAGATGAAGTTCGCGTCGCTGTACTTCCTGGTCACGCCGCTCCTGGTGCTGGCCGGTACGGCGGCCGCGTTCGCCACCGGAAACAACTCCACCGCGCTGAACGTCGGCCCGCACGGCCTCGCCGAGGTGCTCTACGCGTTCACCTCGGCGAGCAACAACAACGGCTCGGCGTTCGCCGGCCTCACGGTGAACACGCCGTGGTGGAACACCGCGCTGGGACTGTGCATGCTGCTCGGCCGGTTCCTGCCGATCATCTTCGTGCTCGCGCTGGCCGGGTCGCTGGCACGCCAGCAGCCCACGCCCGCGTCCGAGGGCACCCTGCCGACCCACCGACCGCTCTTCGTCGGGATGGTCGTCGGCGTCACGGTGATCCTCGTCGCGCTGACCTTCCTGCCCGCCCTCGCGCTCGGTCCCCTGGCCGAGGGGCTGTGACCACCATGAGAGAGAACGACGTGAGCACCTCCACGCCGGCACCGTACGGCACCGCCGACGCGGCGACCGCCGGCACACCGGCCACCCAGGGCAACCGGGGCGGTGGGCTGCTCGACCCGAGGCAGCTGGCCCGGTCCCTGCCGGACGCGCTGCGCAAGCTCGACCCGCGCACCCTGTGGCGCAACCCGGTCATGCTGATCGTCGAGATCGGCGCGCTCTTCACCACCGTCCTCGCCGTCGCCGACCCGTCGGTGTTCGCCTGGGCGATCACGGCCTGGCTCTGGCTGACCGTGCTCTTCGGCAACCTGGCCGAGGCGGTCGCCGAGGGCCGTGGCAAGGCCCAGGCCGCCACCCTGCGCAAGGCGAGGAAGGACACCATCGCCACCCGCCTGCTCGGTTGGACCCCGGGCGCCGCCGGCACCTACCGTGACGAGACCGTCCCGGCCCCGGAGCTGAAGCAGGGCGACGTCGTGCTGGTCGAGGCCGGCCAGATCATCCCCGGGGACGGCGACGTGGTCGAGGGCATCGCCAGCGTCGACGAGTCGGCGATCACCGGCGAGTCCGCACCCGTCATCCGCGAGTCCGGCGGCGACCGCAGCGCGGTCACCGGCGGCACCAGGGTGCTCTCCGACCGGATCATCGTCAGGATCACCCAGAAGCCGGGCGAGAGTTTCATCGACCGGATGATCGGCCTGGTCGAGGGGGCGAACCGGCAGAAGACCCCGAACGAGGTCGCGCTGAACATCCTGCTCGCCGCGCTCACGATCATCTTCCTGCTGGCCGTGGTGAGCCTCCAGCCGCTGGCGATCTTCTCCAAGGGCCACCAGGCCGCCGCCCCCGACACCGGCGCGATCACCGACGCCGGCGTCACCGGCGTGGTGCTGGCGTCGCTGCTGGTCTGCCTGATCCCCACCACCATCGGGGCGCTGCTGTCGGCGATCGGCATCGCCGGCATGGACCGCCTGGTGCAGCGCAACGTGCTGGCCATGAGCGGCCGGGCGGTCGAGGCGGCGGGTGACGTGAACACCCTGCTGCTGGACAAGACCGGCACCATCACCCTGGGCAACCGGCAGGCGGACGAGTTCGTGCCGGTCGAGGGCGTGGACGTCGCCACCGTGGCCGACGCGGCGCAGCTGTCCAGCCTCGCCGACGAGACGCCCGAGGGCCGGTCGATCGTGGTGCTGGCGAAGAACGAGTTTGGGCTGCGGGAGCGCGAGCCGGGCCTGATCCCGCACGCCAGCTTCGTGCCGTTCACAGCGCAGACCCGGATGAGCGGCGTCGATCTCACTCCAGACGACGGGCCGGCGCGCCGGATCCGCAAGGGCGCCGCCGTCGCGGTGATGAAGTGGGTACGCGAGCACGGCGGCCACCCCACCGAGCAGGTGGGTCAGCTCGTCGACGAGATCAGCGGGATCGGCGGCACGCCGCTGGTGGTGGCCGAGCACGTCGACGGCGAGCCGGCCCGGGCGCTCGGCGTCATCCACCTGAAGGACGTGGTCAAGTCCGGGATGCGCGAGCGCTTCGACGAGATGCGCCGGATGGGCATCCGGACCGTCATGATCACCGGCGACAACCCGCGTACGGCGCGGGCGATCGCGGACGAGGCCGGGGTGGACGACTTCCTGGCCGAGGCCACCCCCGAGGACAAGCTCGCCCTGATCAGGAAGGAGCAGGAGGGCGGCCGGCTGGTCGCGATGACCGGTGACGGCACCAACGACGCGCCTGCCCTGGCTCAGGCCGACGTCGGCGTCGCGATGAACACCGGCACGTCGGCCGCCAAGGAGGCCGGCAACATGGTCGACCTCGACTCCGACCCGACCAAGCTCATCGAGATCGTGGAGATCGGCAAGCAGCTGCTGATCACCCGGGGTGCGCTGACCACGTTCAGCATCTCGAACGACGTGGCGAAGTACTTCGCGATCATCCCGGCCATGTTCGCCGGCCTCTACCCGAGTCTGGACGCGCTGAACGTCATGCGGCTGGCCAGCCCGGAGTCGGCGATCCTGTCCGCGGTCATCTTCAACGCGATCATCATCGTCGCGCTGATCCCGTTGGCCCTGCGCGGCGTCCGCTACCGGCCGGCCAGCGCGTCTCAGCTGCTCAGCCGGAACCTGCTGGTGTACGGCCTCGGCGGTGTCGTCGTGCCGTTCGTCGGCATCAAGCTCATCGACCTGCTCGTCCAGTTCGTCCCGGGGATCTCGTGATGCGCCTCCCTTCCTGGCTCGCCCAGCACCTGGCCGCGCTGCGCGCGCTGCTCGTGTTCACCGTCCTGCTCGGCCTCGCGTACCCGCTGGCCCTGGTCGCCGTCGGCCGGATCCCCGGCCTCGACGGGAAGGCCGACGGCTCGCTGGTGAGCGGGCACGGCCGGACCGTGGGCAGCTCGCTCATCGGCCAGTCCTTCACCGACGCGGACGGCAATCCCGTCCCGCGCTACTTCCAGTCCCGGCCGTCGGCGGCCGGCGCCGGCTACGACCCCACCGCGACCTCGGCCAGCAACCTCGGCCCGGAGAGCGTGGTCGACACCCTCGCCAGCAACCCGGCCGACTCGAAGCGGAGCCTGCTCACCCAGGTCTGCTCTCGCAGCAGGGCGATCGGCGAACTCGACGGCATCGACGGGCGGCGGCCGTACTGCACCTCGGACGGGGTGGGTGCGGTGCTGGCCGTGTTCCGCCGCGACGGGCTCACCGGGCCGGTCACCCGGGTGGTCAGCGTCAACCAGGTCGCTCCGGCCACCCCGTTCGTCGCCACCTACGCGGGGGTGCCGGTGGAGCTGGCCCAGCCCGGCCACGACTACCGCGCCGAGGGCGGGGTCATCACTCCGATCCGGGGCGACGCGCCCGCCGAGCCGGCGGTGCCGGCCGACGCGGTCACCGCCAGCGGCAGCGGCCTCGACCCGCACATCAGCCCCGCGTACGCGGAGATCCAGGTGGCCCGCGTGGCGCGTGAGCGGGGCGCGGACCGGGCTGCGGTCCGCCGCCTGGTGCGGGAGCACACCAGCGGTCGGGCGCTCGGCTTCCTGGGCGCGCCCGCGGTCAACGTGCTCGAGCTCAACCTCGCGCTCGACCAGGAATTCCCCGGCCGCTGACCGTGCTGAGAAGGGGCCCCTTCACCTCGCTGTGCGTCAAGAAGGAGCCCTCCTTACCCCAGTAAGGGAGGATTGCTTCCGTGCCAAGGGGAGAGCTCCGCATCTACCTCGGGGCCGCCCCCGGAGTCGGCAAGACGTACGGGATGCTGGAGGAGGCCCAGCGGCGGGCCGAGCGGGGCACCGACGTGGTGATCGGCCTGGTCGAGACCCACGGCCGGCCGCACACCGCGGCGATGATCGGGGACCTGGAGGTCGTGCCCCGCCGGGCGATCACCTACCGGGGCGCCGGCTTCACCGAGATGGACCTCGACGCCGTGCTGGCCCGCCGCCCCGAGGTCGCGGTGGTCGACGAGCTGGCCCACACCAACGTGCCGGGCTCCCGGAACGAGAAGCGCTGGCAGGACGTCCAGGAACTGCTGGACGCCGGGGTCACCGTGCTCACCACCGTCAACATCCAGCACCTCGAGTCGCTCAACGACGTGGTCGCGCGGATCACCGGCATCACCCAGCTGGAGACCGTGCCCGACCAGGTGGTCCGGGCCGCCGAGCAGGTCGAGCTGGTCGACATGACCCCGGAGGCGCTGCGCCGCCGGATGGCACACGGCAACATCTACCGCCCCGACAAGATCGACGCGGCGCTGGGCAACTACTTCCGGATCGGCAACCTCACCGCGCTGCGTGAGCTGGCCCTGCTCTGGCTCGCCGACAAGGTGGACGAGCAGCTCGACGCGTACCGCGCCCAGCAGGGCATCTCCGCCACCTGGGAGGCCCGGGAGCGGGTGGTGGTGGCGCTCACCGGCGGGCCGGAGGGGGAGACCCTGATCCGCCGGGCGGCCCGGATCGCCGCCCGCAGCAAAGGCGCCGACCTGCTCGCCGTGCACGTGGCCCGCAGCGACGGCCTGGCCGGGGCCGACCCGGTCCAGCTGGCCCGGCAGCGGGTGCTGGTGGAGAGCCTCGGCGGCACCTACCACCAGGTGCTCGGCGCCGACATCCCGGCGGCGCTGCTGGACTTCGCCCGCGGCGTCAACGCCACCCAGCTCGTGCTCGGCGCGAGCCGGCGCGGACGTTTCGCCCAGCTGCTGTCCCGGGGCGTCGGCGTCACCACCACCGCGCTCTCCGGGCCGATCGACGTGCACCTGGTCACGCACGCCGAGGCCGGGCGGGGCCGGCGCGGCGTCGCGGTGCCCGCCGCGCTGTCCCGGCGGCGCCGGCTGCTGGGGTTCGCGCTCGCCGTGCTCGGCATGCCCGCGCTGGCCGGGCTGCTGTGGGCGCTGCCCGACCTCACGCTGACCAACGACATCCTGCTCTTCCTCGCCGGGGTGGTCGGCGTCGCGCTGGTCGGCGGCCTGTGGCCGGCGCTGGTCGCCGCCCTCGGCGGTTCCCTGCTGCTCAACTGGTTCTTCACCCCGCCCTACTACACGCTCACCATCGCCGAGGCGGACAACCTGCTCGCGCTCGGCGTCTTCGTCGGCGTCGCGGTCGCTGTGAGCTGGGTGGTGGACGTGGCGGCCCGGCGTACCCGGGAGGCGGCGCGGGCCTCGGCCGACGCGCAGACCCTGGCCACCGTCGCCGGCGGTGTGCTGCGCGGGGAGCGGCCGCTGCGGGCGTTGCTGGACCGGCTGCGGGAGACCTTCGCGTTGCGGGCGGTGAGCGTGCTGGAGTTGGTCGCCGAGGCCGAGGGACGGCCGGGCCGGGCCCGGGAGGAGGCGGCCTGGCGGGTGGTGGCCGGCGTCGGCGACGACCCGCCCGGCAGCCCGAGCGCCGGGGAGACGGCCGTGCCGGTGGACGCACGGCTCACCGTGGTGCTCTCCGGCCGCCGGCTGGAGGCCGCGGACCGGCGGGTGGTGGAGGCGTTCGCCGCCCAGGCCGCCGTCGCACTGCGCCAGGAACGCCTCGCCGAGGAGGCCGCCGCCGTCCGGCCGCTGGCCGAGGCCGACCGGTTGCGTACCGCGCTGCTCGCCGCGGTCAGCCACGACCTGCGTACGCCGTTGGCGTCCGCGAAGGCGGCGGTGAGCAGCCTGCGCAGCCACGACGTCGAGTTCGGCGCGGACGACCGGGAGGAGCTGCTGGCGACCGCCGACGAGTCCCTGGACCGGCTCGGCCGGCTGGTGGCGAACCTGCTCGACATGAGCCGGCTCCAGGCCGGCGTCCTCGGGGTCACCGCCCGGGCGATCGGGCTGGAGGACGCCGTGCCCCGGGCGCTGGACGAACTGGGGCCGGACGCGGCCGACGTCGTCACCGACATCCCCGCCGACCTGCCGGCGGCCATGGCCGACCCCGGCCTGCTGGAACGGGTGCTGGTCAACATCGTGGCCAACGCACTACGGCACAGCCCACCCGGCCAGCCGCCCACCATCACCGGCAGCGCCCACGCCGGGCAGGTCGAGCTGCGGGTCATCGACACCGGGCCCGGCATTCCCGAGGACCAGTGGGAGCACGTCTTCCTGCCGTTCCAGCGTCTCGGCGACCGGGACAACCAGACCGGGGTCGGCCTGGGGCTCGCGCTGTCCCGGGGGCTCGCCGAGGCGATGGGCGGCAGCATCACCCCCGAGACCACGCCGGGCGGGGGACTGACCATGGTGTTGCGGCTGCCCGCCGCCGAGGCTTCGGAAGGGACACGCGGATGACGCGGATCCTGGTCGTGGACGACGAGCCGCAGATCCTGCGCGCGCTCCGGATCAACCTGCGGGCCCGGGGTTACGACGTCCAGGTCGCCGAGACCGGCACGGCGGCGCTGCGGGCCGCCGCCAGCCACCCGCCCGACCTGGTGGTGCTCGACCTGGGCCTGCCGGATCTCGACGGCGTCGAGGTGATCCGGGGCCTGCGCGGCTGGACCGGCGTGCCGATCATTGTGCTCTCCGGCCGGGCCGGCAGCGAGGACAAGGTCTCCGCCCTGGACGCCGGCGCGGACGACTACGTCACCAAGCCGTTCGGCGTGGACGAACTGCTCGCGCGGATCCGCGCCGTCACCCGCCGGCTCGGCGGCGCCACGCCCGGCGCCCCCGCGCTCCGGGTCGGCCGGCACACCGTCGACCTGGCCGACCGGACCGTCACCCGGGACGACGGCACCGAGGTCAAGCTCACCCCCACCCAGTGGGCCATGCTGGAGAAGCTGCTGCGCAACCCCGGCAAGCTGGTCAGCCAGCGCCAGCTGCTGCACGACGTGTGGGGCCCCGAGTACCACAACGAGACCAACTACCTGCGGCAGTACATGGCCCAGCTCCGGCGCAAGCTGGAGGACGATCCGGCCCGGCCTCGGCACTTGATCACCGAGCCGGGCATGGGCTACCGCTACCGACCTTGAATCAGCCTGTACCCATGCCGGTCAGGCGGCCCGACGGTCGGTGGCCCGGGCGGAGCCGGGATACGGCGGCAGCAGCCGCAGTCCCCGGGGCTCGGGCTGCTCCTCGGCGGGCAGGTGCCAGCGTGGCCCCTCCGGGCGCTCGCGGTGCGCCGGGCCACCGGGCCGCAGCCCCGGGCGGGACAGCGCGACGACGACCGCGTATCCAGCGAGCAGGAAGCCGTGGCTGATCAGCCGGATGGTCTCCACCCGGCCGGTGAGCAGGTCGTTGACCGAGAGCAGCACCAGCGTGCCGACGAACGCCGACAGCATCGGCATCAGCCCGGTCGGCGGGGTACGCCGCGCCGCGACGAACAGGAAGCCGGCGCCGACGGCGACGTTCCAGGCCGCAGATTCGTGCCACAGGTGCCCCGACGCCAGCGCGCCGGCCGCCGCGTGGACGTGGGGGCCGGCCGCCCCCCGGCCGATCTGGGCCAGGCCGAGGACGACCTGCAGCGCGCCGATGAGCCCGAGCACCACCCGCAGAGTGAGCGCGACCCGTGGTCGACGGCGCGGCGCCGGCGCCGGCAGCGCGGCGAGGATCGTGTCGGTGAGGTCGTCGCCGGGCAGGGTGACCGACAGTCGTGCCCGGCGGGTCACCGCGGCGGCCTGGTCGTACCAGGCCCGGCAGCCGCCGCACCCGCTCAGGTGGGCCTCCGCGGTCGCCCGCTCGGCGGCCGTCTCCTCCCCGTCCAACAGTGCCGACAGCACCTCACGCCACTGCTCACACCCCATGTACCGGTAGTCGGTCCGCAGATCGCGTGGGTTCCCGAGTATTTCTGCTGAGTCGTCGCTTTGGTACGGGCCACCCGGTCAGCCGGCCGCGTCGCCGCCGCGCCGTGTACCCGTTCCGGACCGGCTCGTCACGGCGGCGACGAGGTCCTCGCGGGCCCGGGCCACCCGGGAGCGGATGGTGCCGACCGGGCAGCCGCACACCTCCGCCGCCTCGGCGTAGGACATGCCGAGGACCTGGGTGGCGACGAACGCCTCCCGCCGTTCCGCCGGCAGTGCGGCGACGAGGCGCTCCAGCACCACCTGCCGGTCGAAGTCGCCGCGGTGCGCGTCGGGGGCGTCGTACCCGTCGGCCATCGGCACGGTGCGGGGGCGCGACGCGGCGGCCCGTACGTGGTCCACCGCGACCCGGCGGGCGATGGTGAGCAGCCAGGTGCGCGCCGAGGACCGGCCGGCGAACGAGGGCAACGACCGCGCCGCGCGCAGGAAAGTCTCCTGGGCCAGGTCCTCGGCCTCAGCGGGGGAGGTCAGCGCGGCGAGGAACCGCCGGACCTGCTGCTGCGTCGCGCGGACGAACCGGGCGGCGGCGTCCCGGTCGCCGCGGCCGGCCGCCAACGCCCACCCGGTGATCTCCGCGTCGTCGTCCGCCATCCGACACCTCCGGGTCGGTCCACCGACGGACGAGCATCGACGGCGGCCACGACGCGTTGTAGTAGTAATTGGCGGGTAGCGTACCGCAAGCGGTGCCGCTTCCTCTTCCACCGGTACGGTCGGTGGGCCACGTCGGATCAGTCTTCGCGAGATCCGACGGTCAGCCCGTGGTCACGGCGGCCGTCACCTCGACCTCCAGCACCGCACCGGCCAGGAAGAGCCGGCTCACCTCCACCGTGGTGCTGGCGGGCCTGGTGTCCGGGAAGTAGCGGTTGCGGACCGCCGCGTAGCCGGCCAGGTCGCCCAGGTCGGTCAGGAACGTCCGGACGTGCATGACGTCGGCGAATGTCGCGCCGTGCGCGGCGAGCAGGCCACCGATCAACTCGAAGATCCGTTCGGACTGGGCCCGGACGTCGCCGGGCGCCACCACGGCGCCGTCGTCGTCGACACCGACCTGGCCGGAGAGCACGAGCAGGGCGCTTCCCGGCAGGTCGAGGCGGGCCACGTGGGCGAACCGGTCGCCGAACGGCGCGGGGACGGTCGCGGGGTTGTCCAGGGTCACGGTCATGGTTGCTCCTTGTCGTGGGTCGAGGCGTCCGTGGGGCGGACACCGGCGAGGATGGCGATGTCCCCGTCGGGGTGGGGGGCGTTCGCCAGCACCGAGGCGGCGGCCTGCAGGACGGGCGCCGGCTCGCCGCCGAGCGCGTCGAGCGCGAGCCGGGCGTCCTTGGCCGCCAGGGTCACGGCGAACGCGGCGTCCGTGGCGGTCGCCCGGGCGACCGCGCCGCCGAGCGGTCCGGTGGCGAGGGCCTCGACCGCGGTACGCCGGTCCACGCCGACCGCGGCCGCCACCGCCAGCGCGTCGGCGGTGGCCGTGACGGCGGTGACCAGTGCGGTGTTGAGCACCAGCTTCAGCGCGGCGCCGCTGCCCGGACCGCCGCAGCGGCGCACCGTGCCGAGCAGTTCCAGGACCGGGGCGACCCGGTCGACGGCTGCCTCCGCGCCGCCGGCCAGCACCACGAGCCGACCTGCCTCGGCGGCACCGGCACTGCCGGCGACGGGCGCGTCCACCAGTGGTACGCCCGCCGGTAGGTGCTCGGCCAGTTCGGCCACGGCCCGCGGGCCGATGGTGGACATCTCGACCAGGTGGGTGCCGGGCCGCACGACCGCTGCGACCTTGAGCAGCACCTCCCGGACGGCGGTCGCGTCGGTGAGCATGCTGATCACCACGTCGGCGTCCCGGGCGGCCTCGACCGGGGTGGCGGCGGCCCGCGCCCCGGCCGTGACCAGCGGGCCGGTCCGGGCAGGGCTGCGGTTCCAGACGGTGAGCCGCCGGCCCGTGGCCAGCAGCCGGCGGCCGATCGCGGTGCCCATCGTGCCGGTGCCCAGCAGTGCGATGACGGTCATGGCCCGGAACGCTAGACGGCGAGCATCCATGCCACCAGCGAATGTTCCGCATCGCTGCCATGTCTGGCACGCATGGCAGGATGGGCGGCGTGCAGCCTCAGGCCCTTCAGGTCTTCCGTGTCGTCGCCGAGCACGGCTCCATCACCGCCGCGGCCCGGTCCCTGCGTTACACCCAGTCCGCCGTGTCCCGGCAGGTCGCCGCCCTGGAGGCCGAGCTCGGGTCGCCCCTGTTCGACCGGCTGCCGCGTGGGGTCGTTCTGACCGAGGCGGGCCGCTGCCTGCTCGGCCATGCCGAGGCGGTGCTCGACCGGCTCGACGCGGCCCGCCGCGACCTCGCCGCGCTCCGCGACCTGACCGCCGGCCGGCTGCGGGTCGGTGCGTTCCCGACGGCGGTCGCCGCGCTCGTCCCGCAGGCCCTGGCCACGTTCCGGTCCGCCCACCCGCAGGTGGCGTTGTCCCTGGTGGAGGGGCTGACGCCCGGGCTGCTGGACCGGCTGCTGGCCGGGGACGCCGACATCGTCGTGGTCAGCGCGGCCCCCGACCGGCCCCTCGACGACGAGCGGCTCGACCTGCACCATCTTGTGGACGAGGTCCTGCTGGTGGCGGTGCCCCGCACGCACCGGCTCGCTCACCGGCGCACCGTCCGGCTGCGCGAACTGGCCGACGACGCGTTCATCGCCGGTTCGGCCACCGCCGAGGAGACCCTGTTGCGGGCCACCCTGCCGGCGGGTTTCCGACCTCGGATCGACATCGTGGCCGCGGAGTGGACCGGCAAGCTGGGCTGTGTCGCGGCCGGGCTGGGCGTCGCACTGGTGCCCGCGCTGGCCGTCCGGGCCACCCCGCCCGACCTCGCCCTGCTCCGGCTCCATCCCGACGACGCCTCCGTCCGGCGGGTCTTCGCCGTCACCGTCGCCGGTCGCAGCCGACCACCGGCCGTGCAGCGGTTCCTCACCCACCTCGACGCGGTGGCGGCCGGGTTGGGCTGACCCGCCGGCCACGACCGTCAGTACGGCCAGCCGCTGAGCGACTGCCGGGGACGCCGTAAGCTGCTGCCGATCGCGGCGACCGGCAAATGCAAACAGGGCCTTTGTAGCTCACTGCACTTTTGTCTGATCTACGTTGCAATCCGGCCGACAGGCCAACCTGCTCCGTACATCTGGCGGCTCCTGCGAAGACACCAATTGGGTTTAGGTTCCACCAGTCCATCCCCATATCGGAGGCGCAGCTTTGAAGCTCCGAAACAGGCACCCAGTCAGTGCGTTGGGCATACTCGTCACAAGCGGTGCCCTCGTCCTGACCAGCGGTGTTCCCGCCCTCGCCGCCGAAACGGCGGCGAACCCGTTCATCAGCGAGATTCACTACGACAACGCCGGCACCGACATCGGCGAGGCGATCGAGATCGAGGCGCCCGCCGGCTTCGACCTGACCGGCTGGCAGATCGTTCTCTACAACGGAGCGAACGGCGCCGCCTACAACACCCGGACGCTGAGCGGCGCGGTGCCCGCAGCCGGTGTGGTGGTCGCGAACTACCCGACCGACGGCATCCAGAACGGTTCCCCGGACGGCGTCGCGCTGGTCTCGCCCACCGGCTCGGTGACGGAGTTCCTCACCTACGAGGGGACGCTCACCGCGATCGGCGGCCCGGCCAACGGGATGACCGGCATCGACATCGGGGTCGAGGAGACCTCCACCACCCCGGCCGGCCACTCACTGCAGAAGATCAACGGCAAGTGGAACTCCCCGGCGCCGAACACCTTCGGCGTCCGTAACGGCGGCGGCGACCCCGGCCCCGGTCCGGACCCGGACCCGGGCACCGGCTGCACCGTGACCGTCGACCGCACGATCGCCGAGATCCAGGGCACCGGCAGCGCGACGCCGCTGGCGGGTACCCGGGTCACCGTCGAGGGCGTGGTGACCGCCGACCACCGCACCGGTGGCTACAACGGCATCTACCTGCAGACCGCTGGCAGCGGTGGCGACCGCCCGGTGGCCGCCGGCACCGCCTCCGACGCCATCTTCGTCTACCTCACCACGAACACCGCCAACCACCCGTCCGTCGCGATCGGCGACCGGGTACGGGTCAGCGGCACCCCGAGCGAGTTCAACGGCCTCACCCAGCTGAGCATCGCCGCCAAGACCGACGTGCAGATCTGCGCGCACGGCGCGACCCTGCCCGCCCCGGTCCCGGTGAGCCTGCCGCTGACCGACGACGCCCGCGAGTCGGTCGAGTCGATGCTGGTGGCGCCGGTCGGCCAGTACACGGTCTCCGAGGTGTACAACACCAACCGGTACGGCGAGGTCGTGCTCGCCGCCGGTGACCGCCCGGCCCCGAACGCGACCGACGTCGCCCGTCCGGGCTCGGACGCCGCCAAGCAGGTGATCGCCGACAACAAGCTGCGCCGGGTCCTGCTCGACGACGGCAAGACGACCAACCTGTCCACCGCCGGGCTGCTGCCGCCGTACCTGTCGAAGGAGAACCCGCTGCGGGTCGGCGACTCGGTCGAGGCGTTCGGGCCGGTCGTGCTCTCGTACGGCTTCAACGAGTGGCGCCTGCAGCCGGCCAACCCGGTCAGCGCGGACACCCCGACGGTCGACCGCACCACCTTCAAGGCGACCAACCCGCGTACCCCGGCACCGGAGAACGTCGGTGGGGATGTGCGGGTGGCCAGCTTCAACGTCCTCAACTACTTCGTGCACTTCGGCGGCGACGCCCGCGGCGCGGCGAACGAGGCCGCGCTGGCCAAGCAGGAGGCGAAGATCGTCGCGGCGATCAGCGCCCTGGGCGCGGACGTGGTCGGCCTCGAGGAGATCGAGAACTCGGTCCGCTTCAACTCCAGCGACCCGCAGCAGGCGCTGAAGCGGCTGGTCAACGCGCTCAACGCCAAGGACGGCGCGGGCACCTGGGACTACGTCCGCACCCCGGCCGAGCTGCCCAGCCCCGCCGAGCAGGACTTCATCACCACGGCGATCATCTTCAAGCCGGCCAAGGTCCAGCCCAAGGGTCCGGGCCGGTCGGTGAACGACGAGACCGTCTGGTTCAACGCCCGCGAGCCGATCGCGCAGACCTTCACCGCGGGGAAGATCTCCTTCACCGTGGTCGTCAACCACCTCAAGTCCAAGGGCGGCACGGGCACCGGCGACAACGCCGACGCCGGTGACGGTCAGGGCAGCTGGAACGGCGACCGGATCCGGCAGGCCAAGGCACTGACCGCCTTCGTCGACCGGGTCAAGGCCGACAGCGGCAGCGAGGACGTGCTCCTGCTGGGTGACTTCAACGCCTACACCCAGGAGGACCCGATGCAGGTCCTCTACCAGGCCAAGTACAAGGATCTCAACAACACCGGCAAGGCCACCTACGTCTTCGGTGGCGAGTCCGGCTCGCTCGACCACGCCCTCGCCTCGCCGTCGCTGGCGTCGCGGATCACCGGGTTCGACGTCTGGCAGATCAATGCGGTCGAGTCGTTCGCCTTCCAGTACGACGGGCTGGCGGCCTTCTACGAGCCGACCCCGTACCGGGCCAGCGACCACAACCCGGTCGTGGTGGGCATCAGCACCAGCGCGAAGCCGGTCAACCTGCAGCTGCTCGGCATCAACGACTTCCACGGCCGGCTGGAGTCCCCGGCCACCGTGGGTGGTCAGCCGGTCGGCGGCGCCGCTCAGCTCGCCGGCCTGGTCGGCCAGCTGCGGGCGCAGAACCCGAACACCGCGTTCATTTCCGCGGGTGACAACATCGGCGCGTCCACCTTCGTCTCGGCGATCGACGGGGACACCCCGACGATCGACGCGCTGAACGCGGCCGGCCTGGTCGCCTCGGCGGTGGGCAACCACGAGTTCGACAAGGGCATCGGCGACCTCACCGGCCGGGTGTCGGACCGCGCCGACTTCCCGTACCTGGGCGCCAACGTCTACCGCGGCGACACCCGGGTGCTGCCGGCGTACTCGGTCAACACCATCGGTGGTGTCCGGGTCGGCTTCGTCGGCGTGGTGACCGAGCAGACCGCGTCGCTGGTCAGCCCGGACGGCATCGCCGGCCTGACCTTCCGCGACCCGGTGGCCGAGGCCAACCTGGTGGCCCGCCAGCTCAAGGACGGCAACCAGGACAACGGCGAGGCCGACGTGGTGGTGCTGCTCGCGCACGAGGGCGCCGCGACGGAGAACATCACCTCCGCCGAGGCGCTGGCCAACGACCCGGTCTTCGGCAAGTTCACCCGGGTCGACGCCACCATCGACGCGATCTTCAGCGGCCACACCCACCAGCCGTACGCGTTCAAGCTCCCGGTCCCCGGGTCGGACAAGCTGCGTCCGGTGGTGCAGGCCGAGGACTACGGCCTGCGGCTGGGCAAGGTCAACCTCACCTTCGACCCGAACACGGGTTCGGTGACCGCGGCCGACGCGCAGCTGGTCGACGTGGTCGGCGCGCCGCAGGACCCGACGGTGGCCGACATCGTGGCCGCCGCCAAGGTCAAGGCGACCGAGCTGGGCAAGCAGAAGCTCGGTTCGATCACCGCGGACATCAGGCGGGCCTACACCAACGGCAACGAGGACCGGGGCAAGGAGTCGGCGCTCGGCAACTTCATCGCCGACGTGCAGCTCGCCGGCACCAAGGACGCCGGCCGGGGCGGGGCGCAGATCGCGTTCATGAACCCGGGCGGCCTGCGGTCCGACCTGCTGTACCGGACCGACGGCACGGTGACCTACGCCGACGCCTTCGCCGTCCAGCCGTTCGCCAACGACGTGGTCACCAAGAGCTACACCGGCACCCAGATCAAGCAGGTGCTGGAGGAGCAGTGGCAGCCCGACGGGGCGTCCCGTCCGGTGCTGTGGCTGGGTGTCTCGAAGGGCTTCAGCTACACCTACAACCCCGAGGCGCCCAAGGACTCGCGGATCACCTCGGTGAAGCTCAACGGCACGCCGCTCGACCCGTCGGGCACGTACCGGGTCACGGTGAACTCGTTCCTCGCCGCCGGTGGTGACAACTTCGCCACCCTCGGCCGGGGCACGAACCCGGCGACCACCGGCGACAACGACCTCACCATGCTGGTGAGCTACCTGGCGGCGAACTCGCCGGTCACCGCGGACACCCAGCCGCGGTCGACGATCGGCCAGGCCGGGCCGCAGTGCACCACGACGATCACCGGCAAGTACAGCAAGCCGCTGGTGGTCAGCGCGGGCCTGGTCTGCCTGGAGAACGCCGTCATCGCCGGCCCGGTCACGGTCAACCCGGGCGCCTCGCTGGTCGTCACCGGCGGCACCATCAGCGGCCCCGTGTACGCCACCCGCCCGGTGCTGTTCGAGATCTCCGGCGCGACGGTGTCCGGCCCGGTCACGGTGTCCGGCGCGACCGGTGGTCTGAAGATCAGCCAGGGCAAGGTGAACGGCCCGGTGTCGATCACCAACAGCACCGGTGGGGTACGGATCGACTCGGTCACCGTCGGTGGTCCGATCACCGTCAACGGCAACACCGGCAGCGAGCCGGTGGTCGTCGCCGCGAACACCGTCGGCGGGCCGCTGGCCTGCTCCGGTAACACTCCGGCGCCGGTGAACGAGAGCCGGCCGAACACCGTGAAGGGCCCGGCGTCGGGTCAGTGCGCACGGTTGTAGTCCGCACGTGATTCCCGGTCCGCGGCCGGAGCCGACCAGGCTCCGGCCGCGGATCCTTTTCTGCCGTGCCCACCGGTCGGCCGGGTGGCGTCCGGTCAGCGGTGGCCGAGCAGGATCACGATCCTGGTCAGCGCCGATGCGCGGTGGGCCACTGTCCGACATGGAGCCAACCGGGCCGCTGCGGACTGCGACGGGGGCTTCGGGTAGGCCGCCTTCGGTACAATCGACCCCTGCTGGCACGGCCGATACCGTGTGGACGGTCGGGTGCGTACGCGGGCGGGTGGCCGCCTGTGGCACGGTTTGCCGGCGGTGGCGTGAGGCCGCATGTCGACGGGGAGGCGACGTGTTCGACGAGGACGGCTTGGATCGGCAACTCAGGGATGCGCGGGCCGCTCTGCGCGAGGTTGCCGAAGCGTCGCACGCTCACGAACCCACAGAGATCGTGACGGAGGCTGCGGCGGGTCGGATCGTGGTCACGCTCGGCACGGACGGGCGCATCAGCTCCCTCGAGATCAACCCGACCGTGCTGCGGGACGGTGTCCAGTACCTGGCAGCGGAGCTTCAGGTCGCGGTGAACGCCGCGCTCGACGAGCGTGGCGCCGTCGCGCGTACCGATGAGCCTGTCCCGGACCTCGCGGCGCTCACCGCCACCGTCGAGCGCCTGCAGGACGAGGGCCTGCGGCAGATGCGGGTGCTCACCACGAGCGTCAGTGACGTCATGCGCAAGCTCCACGGGAGGTGACCGTGGACCCGCTCGATGTCGACGTCGATTCGCTGCGCCAAAGTGCTGACGAGCTTGAGCGGGCGAAGGAGGCCGTCCGGGAGACCTTCGAGGGCTTCCAGGCCATGGCGGCCAACTACGCCGATGCCTTCGGGGGCGACGAGATCGGCATGCTGCTGGGCGTCGCCCACCAGGCCTGCGTGGACGCGGCCACGGAGTGCTTCAGCACCAACGTCACGGAGTTGGAGAGCTATGTCGATGGCCTGCACGAAATGGCGGAGCGCTTCCAGCGTGTCGAGGATGCGGCGGCGGCGAGCTTCCGGCGGATTTTCGGCTCGCTCGGCGGCTGATCGCCGTCGCCGGCAGGTAGGAGGAAGGAGCTCCCGGTGGGTTTGACTCTCCCTGCGGAACTGGCGTCCCTGCTGTCGATGCTCGGTTACGACTGGCCGGAGTCCGACGAGACCAAGCTGTTCGAACTTGCTGGCGAGTGGACCGGGATGGCCGACAGGATCGGTGGTTCGGTCGAACACCTCAACTCCGCAGCGGCCACGATCGTCGCGAACCACAAGGGCGCCAGCATCGCCGCGTTCGCCGACGAGTGGGCCGACGCCGAGTCCGCGGGGCGCAACATCGCCGACGCCGTCACGCCGTCGCACATCGTCAGCATCGGGTTGATGGTCGCCGCCGGGGTGATCCTGGTGTTGAAGATCCAAGTGATCGTGCAGTTGATCCTGCTGGCGATTCAGATCGCCCAAGCGGTGGCCACAGCGGTGGCCACCTTCGGTGCTTCACTGGCCGAGATTCCCATCTTCAAGATGATCACCGGCATCATCATCGACCAGCTCATCGGTATGGCCGTCGACGCGGTGCTCAATGGGTAAGGGCAAGCAACGTACGGCACCGAAACGGTCCACTCAGGCCGGCGGCGGTCGGATCGTGTCCGCGGTACTGGAAAACGCTGACGTCTTCCGCACCGCCAAGACCAACGGGATGGTGCCGAAAGAGCCGGCGAAGCTGGTCCTGCGGAGACCGCCCGACTTCGACAAGAAGGACTTCGACCGCAAGGCGAGGGATCTGCAGCGACTCAGCCAGCAGGGGAAGCTCAAGAAGGCCAAGTCGGAGCGACCGAGGATTCGCGACCGAAGGACCGGCGAGCTGCGTACGAAGAGCCAGATCTACCGTGAGCGGATGATCAGGAAACTGGAACGCAAAAGGCGGCAGGGGCACGATGTGAAAGAGACCCTGTGGCGACTGCATGCCGGCAAGGGCAACGTGGGGCCCGGTAAGGGGTTGGACCCCGACCACATACACGAGCTGCAACTTGACGGGCCCGACGAGTACTATAACCTTCGACTGAAGGACACGTACACCAACCGCATGATGGGCTCCGACATCAGCACCCAGCTACGCGATGTTCCGGAAGGCCACCCAGTGACGATAAGGGTGATCCCGTGACCGACGGCAACGAACTCGCGGGCACCCTCGCGGAGATTCGGGAAAAGATAGAGCTGCTCAGGCGCGTCGAGGCGGAGCACGGGTTCGGCGTTGTCATCGAAGAGGCGCAGGGCTTGGAACCCATTCCGGGGCTGCCCGCGGGCGTCACCGAAGTGTTCAGTATCTTCCGCCGGCTGCAAGGCAATTACTTCTGCTTTCTGCAGCCCGAGGAAATCGGCGGCAGAGCATCCTGGGAGGGGCGGTCGCCGGTGTCCTCAGAGTCGCCCCTCGGGGAGGCTCTGGCCATCGGTTACGGGATACGAGGCATTCCGGCGGAATTGCTCGAAGAGATGGGCCCCGCCGGCCGTCAGGTCTCCGTCGACGTCGCGGAAGGCTACGTCTACTACATCGATGGCGATGACCTCGCGGATTATTACCATTCCGGCGAGGACGTCGTCGTCCAGGAATTCGCGGGGGACGCGGCCAGCTTCTTCAACGACTGGGTCCTCGGTGCGGACTATCCGGAACTCGTGGAAACCGTCCTGGGGGCCGACGCCGCCTCGCACCGGATCCCCAAGGGCAGGGGCGCGGGCGAATACAGCGACACGTGGCGGCGGCTGCTCGTGACGGCCGGCCTCGCCTCATGAGCCCGACGACTCGACGACCCGCCAGCACACACCTGCGAGGGCACCGCCATGGCAGCTGATCCCCGGTTCCGCGCACTGTGGGACGAGGACGACCTGGTCCCCTACCCCCGGCAAGCCTGGCTTGACCTGGGCTTCCCCGCGCACACGCTACCCGCCGGAGACGAGATCCCGTTCGAGGTCGAGGTGGTCTACACCGCCTACCTGGAAGGCGAGATCGAACTCTTCGACACCATCCAGCTCAGCACCGAGGACGGCTCCCTCGACATCCGCTTGATCGTGGTCGGCGCGGTCGCGGACAACCCGGACCTGCTCTACGTGCTCGACCCCAAGACCGGGGAGATCCTCCAGTTCGACCTCGAAGTCCAGGACGTGCAGGCGGTCAACTCCAACTTCCGCTGCTTCGTCGAGTTCCTCTACCAGTTCGCCCTCTTCGTCGAGGCCGACGAGGGGAAGGCCGGCCGGGCCGAACGCGCTGCCGTGCTGGCCAGCACCCTGCGCGGCATCGACCCCGCGGCCTTCGCCGCCGACGCCTGGTGGCCCCTGGTACTCAGACAGCTCCACTGACCAGAACCCCCGTTTCCGGGCCGCCCGGTTCACCCCGAACAGGGACGCGGCTCGGCGGGCTGCGAGGCGTCGTACTCCCACAGGTGCGGCACGGCCCGGATGATGCCCGCGACGGCGAGGATGGTCAGCACCCCGCCCACTGAGATCGCCCAGCGTGCTCCCCAGGCCGCTCCCGCGACGCCGTGCACGACGTTCGCGATCTGTGGCCCACCCACCGTGACAACGGTCATCGAGCCCTCGATACGGCCGCGTAGCGCGTCGTCGGTGTTCGCCTGGCTGATGGACCGGCGAAAGGTGCTGAGCACGAAGTTCACACCCCCGCCCGCCAGCAGCGCGGCGGCGGCGAGCCACAGCTGGGGCGCCAGACCCAACAGCACCACCGTCGCACCCCAGACGAGGGCGGCGGACGCCATCAGCGCACCGTGCCGCCGGGCCCGGGTGAACACGCCCGACACCAATCCGACCGCGAACACGCCCGCCGGGTAGCTGGCGTAGAGAACGCCAAGCTGGAGACCGCCCCCGACCGGGCCTTCGAATTCGCGCTGGGCCAACTCCGGATAGAGCGCCCACGGCGCCCCGAACACCATCGCGGCGAGGTCGACCCCGATCAGCGCCACCAGCAGCCGACGGGAGAAGAGGTAACGGAAGCCGTCCAGCAACTGGCCGAGCATCGACCGGCGGGCCGCCACGCTGCGGCCAACCGAGAAGGGCCTCCCCACCGGCGATACCGGCGTCGGCGCGGGCGCGGGTGGTTGTGGTGGGAGCGGCGGCAGCCGGAACACCGACCACGCGACGACCAGCAGCGCCAGCGTGTCCGACAGGTACAAGGTGTCGAGCCCGACCACCGGGATCAGCGCCCCGGCCAGCAGCGGGCCGACGACCGACCCGCTGTACCGGACCAGCGAGCTCAATCCGTTCGCGGCGGCCAGCAGGTCGGCCGGCACCACGCGGGGCACGGCCGCGCCCATCGCCGCCATGATCGCCCCGTAGCTGAGGCCCTGGCAGGCGACCAGTGCCAGCAACACCAGCACCGACCGCAGGTCCAGCGCCGCCTGCACCCACAGCCCGGCGTACGTCAGGGCCAACGCGCCGTTGGCGGCCACTAGTAGCCAGCGCCGATCCATGGCGTCAGCGAGGACGCCACCGCACAACGCCGAAACCACCAGCGCGACCAGCGACACCACCGCCGATACGCCCACGGCCGCGGACGAGCCGGTCAGCGTGAACAGCTGCGTGGGAACGGCCAGCGCGCTGAACGAACCACCCACCGCGGCGATCACCGACGCGATCCACAGCCGCCGGTACGCCGGGATCGCCAGCGGTCGTCTGTCCACCAGGTAGGCGCCCAGCCTTCGTCCCCTGGCGGCGTCGCCGGTTCCGCCACCGGCGCTGCCACCAGTACCGGCCGCTGTCGTCGACGGTCGCATACCCCTGCCCCTCCGGTCGACTCCTGCCGGCGCTGGCCGGCGTCGACGATGCTGGGCCCTGACCCAGGGGAAAGGTCCAGCACCGACCGGGGACCCGTTGGTCAACCTTCGGGCTGCACCCGTCGTCCTTGGTGGGGACGAGAGGGGTGCGGGTGGGACCTGGTGGACAGGCGACCGCCGGCGATCACGGTCGCCCGCGGCGGGGACGCGACGGAAGTCGACGGCGCGCCCGGGGACGCGTACGTGACGCCCTCCGGCACCTCGCCGGTCACCCTGGCGCTGACGGTCGACAGCGGCTCGGCCGGAAGGCGAAGGCGCAGGTGCCCGAGGCGAACGTCGTGCTGGCGTTGAGCGTGTCGGCCGATGCCGCCGGAATCTTCGCGGCGGGCACGCGCTACCGCTTGAGCAGGGACCGCAGCGTCTCGGTGATCTCGGTGGGCGCTTCCTCCGCCATGAAGTGCCCTGCTGAAGTGGTGCGGTGTTCCAGGTTCGAGGCCCACGCGCGCCACAGTGCGACGGCGTCGTATCCCAGCGCCGCTCCCCAGTCCTGCTGGATGACGGTGACCGGCATGGCCAGCTTGTTCCCGGCGGCCCGGTCGGCCCGGTCATGTTCGATGTCGATGCCGGCCGAGGCGCGGTAGTCGGCGACGATCGAGGGGATGGCCGCGCGCGAGGCGCTCAGGTACTCGGCACGCACGTCGGCCGGGATGGCCTGCGGGTCGTGGGCCCACAGGTCGAGGAAGTAGCCGAAGAAGGCGTCTGCGCTGGCACTGATCATCTGCTCGGGCAGGCCGGGCGATTGAGCCATCAGGTAGAGGTGGAATGCGACCGAGGCGCTCGCTCCGTGCAGGATGTCCCACATGTCCAGAGTCGGCAGAACGTCGAGCGCGGCCAGGTGGGTGATCGTGTCCGGGTGGTCGAGACCGGCGCGGATGGCGACGAGAGCACCACGGTCGTGCCCCGCGAGCGCGAAGCGTTCGTGGCCGAGCTTGCGGGCGAGGGTGACGATGTCGGCCGCCATCGTCCGCTTCGCGTACGTGCCGGCGTCGCGCGCGGCGGGCTTGTCGCTGGCTCCGTAGCCGCGAAGGTCGGGGCAGATCACGGTGTGGTCGACGGCGAGGTCGACGGCGACATGCCGCCACATCAGGTGGGTCTGGGGGAAGCCGTGCAACAGCACGACCGGGCTGCCGGAGCCGCCCACCGCCACGTTCAGCGTCACGTCCTCGTCGACCACCACGCGCTGGTAGTCGAAGCCGGGAATGTCAGATGTCATGGTCATACCTTCCTCATCTCGTGGGCTGGTCCAGCGTGCCGGCTGCGGATGAGTAACCGATGAGCGCGATACGTTGAGCCGAGGCGCGGAAGGGCGGCGACAGGTGCAGGTCACGTTCGGTGTTCTCGGGCCGGTGGTCGCCTGGGACGCTGCCGGCGTGCCGATCGACGTGAAAGGGCCCAGACACCGGGCAGTGCTGGCACGGCTGGTCGTCGCACGCGGCCGGATCGTCCCGGTCAGCCGCCTCGTCGACGATCTGTGGGCGGAGCCCCCGACCGGCGCGGTCAGCGCCGTGCGCACGTTCGTCGCGGCGTTGCGGCGGGCGCTGGAGCCGCAGCGGCCACCACGGGAGCCGGCCCGGCTGCTGATCACCGAGGGGCCGGGGTACGCGCTGCGGGTGGCGCCGGACGCGGTCGACGCCTGGCGGTTCGAGGACGAGGTCATCGCCGCCTCCCACGCCTCGGCCCATGAGTCGCTCGAACGCCTGGATCGGGCGCTGCGCTGGTGGCGCGGGCCCGCGTACGCCGGCTTCGAGGACGAGCCGTGGGCGCGCGCCGAGCGCTCCCGGCTCGAACAGCTACGGCTGAATGCGATCGAGCTGCGGGCCGAGGCGCTCCTGACGGTCGGGCGGACCGCCGACGTCGTACCGGATCTCGACGCCCACGTGGCCGAGCATCCGTGGCGGGAGGAGGCGTGGCGGCTGCTGGCCCTGGCCCTGTACCGCGCGGGCCGCCAGGGGGACGCTCTCGCGGTGCTGCGCCGAGCGCGCGGCCTGCTCGTGGAACAGCTCGGTGTCGATCCGGGTCCGCGGCTACGTCGCCTGGAGATCGACATCCTTCGGCAGGCCGACGAGGTGGGCCAGGGCGGGCCGGGCCCGGAACGGGTGTGGGCGGACGCCGCGGCGGCATTCGACCGTACCGTCACGGCCCGCTCCCGGGCGCGGCTCGAGTCGACGGTCGGGCTGCTGCGGAGCCTCGCGGTGACCGGGCCGACCGGGCTGGAGGCGGCCCGGGAACAGCGGGTCGCGGCCATTGCCGCGGCCGAGCAGCTGGGCGATCCCGAACTGACGGCCCGAGTGATCGGGGGCTACGACGTACCCGCGATCTGGACCCGCTCTGATGACGCGGAGCAGGCGGCGCGGATCGTGGCGGCGGCCGAGCGGGCGCTCGCGACCCTCCGCCCCGGCTCGCCCGACGCAACCCGGGCCCGCCTGCTGGCCACGATCGCCGTCGAGTCACGCGGCACCCGGGCGGCGCGCGGACCCGAGGCGGCCCGGGAAGCGGAAGCGATCGCCCGCCGCCTGGGCGACCCCGCGCTGCTCGCCCACGCCCTCAACGGCGCGTTCATGCAGACCTTCCACCGCGCGGGCCTCGCCCCCGAGCGAGACAGGATCGGCAGCGAGCTTGTCGCGCTCTCCACCCGGCACGGCCTGGTGACGTTCGAGATCCTCGGACACCTGATCCGAGTCCAGGCCCGCAGCGCCCTCGCGGACTTCCCCACCGCCGACCGGCACGCCGCCGCCGCAGAGCAGCTCGCCGAGCGGCACGAGAGCCCTCTCGTGGGCGTGTTCACCCACTGGTACCGAGCCTTGCGCCGCGCCGCGACCGGGGCACCGGCGCAGGACGCAGAGGCCGCCTACCGGGACGCAGCGGCCAAGCTCACGGGCACCGGCATGCCGGGCGTCGAGCGGGGCCTCCTACCGCTGGCCCTGTTGTGCCTGCGAGTGTGGCGCGGGCTGCCGACCGACTTCGACGACGGCACCGACTGGGGCCCCTACGCTGCGTGGGCGCGCCCGCTTGTCCTGCTGGCGCGCGGCCGGCCGACCGACGCTGCCGCGGCGCTGCGGCGCACCCCCGGCCCGCCACGCGACCTGCTCTTTGAAGCACTCTGGTGCCTCACTGCCCAAGCCGCCATCGCGCTCAACGACCGGGTCATGATGCAACGCGCCAAGAGCGAACTCGCCCCAGCCGCGAAGGAGTTGGCCGGCGCGGGCAGCGGCATGCTCACCATCGGCCCGGTCGCACACTATCTCGACCAACTCGTGTGAGCGTCCCGCCAGCATTTGTCAGCAGATGCCGACACCAAACTCCGACAAAACTTTGACACCGTTCTGGGCCGACCCGCCTCAGCTGCTGATCCCGGCAGCTCGGCCCCGGCGACAACCCTGGTGACCTGCGCATTCTCCGCCGGCACCACCGGCCGGGCCCGCCCGTACGCACCCCGACATTGCGGCTTCGGGCGACCCGGACGGTCACAAGCGGCAGCTATGGTCGAAGCGCATCGTGACCGCAGCGTCCGTAGGCGATGGGGAGTAGCAGCGATGGCCGACAGTCACGAGATCAAGGCTGCCCGGCGTGACCTCGGCCGCCGGCTCGCACAGTTGCGTAAGGCCGCCGGTCACACCCAGCACAGTTTCGCCCGGCTCGTGCAGTATGGCCGCAGCTCCGTGGCGAACACCGAGACCGGCCACCAGTACCTCGACCGTGCGTTCTGGACGCGCTCCGACACGATCCTGCAGGAACGACGCGCGCAACGGCGGTTGCGGCCGAGACTCCTCGTGTCCTCTGGCTGGCCGCCGGGCCTACGGGCGTCCAACCAGAAAATCTATGCTGGAACGGCTAGACATCCTTGATGGTGCGGGATACTCTTCCTCAGGTCGAGAGAAGAGAACTATCAAGACCCAGACGGACCGCCCGGCCGTGAGGTCACGACGGGCGGCGGGAAACGGGAGCAGGTTTCACCGTTTCTCTCGAACGGCAGTAGAAGCACGTCAGCCCCGACGTGACGCGCGACGGGGCACCGCAGGTGGAGCCAAAGCGTCTTCAGGGCTCCACCTGAGGTTCGCCGTACGTGTACGGGGCCATGAAGTCGCGTGGGCTCCGACACCGGTGGACCGCACGTCAGCAAAGGAAAGAAGAGGAAAGGGAGGGCGTACACCGTTGGATCGCCCGCCGTCGGCCGTCAATCCAGGCCGGGCGGACACCGCAGTTTCCATCGAACGAGAGGTGGTCTCCGGTCACGCTTATGCGATCCTCGCACCCGAAGCCGCCACGTGCGGCTGGTGCGGATACGACAAGCCGACGCTCCTGTCGGTAGATGGTGTTCTGACCCGTAACCCTGGGCCCCGGCGCTTGCGCGCCGGGGCCCTCGACGTGGAGGTGACATGGGGCAAAACCCCGAGGACATGTTCGGCGACGAGAACTACCCGGCCTACACCATCGGCCAGGCCGCGGAGATGCTCGGCACCACGCAGGACTTCCTGCGCCGCCTGGACGAGGCGAAACTGATCAACCCGCACCGCTCTGCCGGTGGGCACCGCCGCTACTCCCGCTACCAGCTGCGCCTGGCAGCCCGGGCCCGCGAGATGGTCGACCAGGGCACCGCCCTGGAGGCGGCCTGCCGGATCATCATCCTCGAAGACCAACTCGAGGAAGCTCTGCGACAGAACCAGAACCAGCAGCATGGGACGCGGCAACGCGACTGACCGGACCACTTTCGGGTGAGGTCGTCGACGTGCGGTGAGTCGGCTGGCCCGCCAGTGCGAACCACCCCGGCCCTGGCAGCCCGTACTCCTGCTCGTCGGACCTCTTCCCGTCCCGGCCGCCGGCCGGGTTGCGGTGCGAGACCGAGGTCCGAGGCGTCGCCTCGCCTCCGTGCCTGATGACTCCCAACACCCACTCGCGCCGATCGTCGGCAGCCTCCCCGGCATGGGCCGTTAACGTCCGCTTTCGAGACTCAGCTGCGGGCCGTCTCGTTGCGGGCCGGGCGCTTGTCGTGCCACGGACGCGCCCGCTCGAACTGCGCGGCCACATTCAGGACGAGTGCGTCGGCGTGCAGGCCGCCGCCGATCTGCAGCCCCACCGGGAGGCCCGATTCGGTGAACCCGGCGGGCACCGTGATGGCGGGGGTGGCGAGCATGTTGTACGGGTAGGTCAGCAACCAGCCGAGCACCCGGTGCCGTAGGGACTCCCCCCGCAGGTCGTCCGGACAGAACTGCCCCACCGGGAACGGCGGCCTCGCCAGCGTCGGGCTGACCAGCACGTCGAAGCGCCGCATGAACGCGGCAAACTGGTCCCACATGAGACCGCGCGCGGCGTCGGCGCGACCGAACTGCGCGACCGGCAGCTCCCGAGCCTGCCGCATGAGTTCGATGAAGCCGTCGTCGACCTGGCCATGGAGCGACTCCCAGTCGGCCATGTCCACCTCGCAGGCGAATCCGGGCACCCAGACGCTCTCCCACATGGCCTGCTCCGGGTTCGCCCAGCCCGGGTCGGCTTCCTCGACAGTGGCGCCGAGATCGGCGAACGCCCGCACCGCGCGCTCGCAGACGGCGACGATCTCCGGATCGACATCGGCGTAGCCCAGGTCGGGTGACCACCCGACCCGCAGCCCCTCGATCGGCTGATCGAGGACATCGACGAACCGGCCCGGACGGTCGGGCAGGGAGAGCGGGTCGCTGGTGTCCTCGCCGGCGATGACGTCCAGCATGAGAGCGGCATCGGCGACGGTCCGCGCGATCGACCCGTGGAAACACCAGGTGGCGTATCTCGAGGGCAGCAACGTCTGCGGTGCCAGGCCGAGGGACGGCTTGAATCCGACGACGCCGTTGAAGGCCGACGGGATCCGCACCGACCCGGCCCCGTCAGCACCCTCGGCGATCGGGGCCAGCCCCGACGCCACCGCCGCCGCGGAGCCGCCGCTGGACCCGCCCGGCGACAGGCCCTGTCTCCACGCGTTGTGGGTGGGACCGTACAGGTGGTTGTCTGTCCCACCGTAGTAGCCGCCCTCCGACGCGTTTGTCTTACCGAGGAACAGCCCGCCCGCCTGCCGCATCCGGGTGACCACGGTGGCGTCGACCTCTCCCACCCGGTCGCGGAAGGGCGGCATGCCCGAGTTGTACGGCAACCCCTTCATCGATGTCAGCAGCTTGATCGCGTACGGGACGCCGTGCAGAGGGCCGAGGTACTCACCCCGGGCGGCCGCGTCGGTCAGCTGCTTCGCGTCCGACCTGATCTGCTCCGGATCGTGGTGTACGAACGCGTTGAGGTCGGGGTTGACCTTGTCGATGCGGTCGATGAACGCCTCGGCGATCTCGCTGGGTGAAAGGCCCTTGGCCCGTACCATGGCTGACAGCTCCACCGCGGGCTTCCAACACAGCTCCTCGGCGTCGCTGACGGCCCTACCTTCTTTCGTCATCGGGAACCTCCGACGATCGCTTATCGGCGACATACTGCTCCGGCGCCTCGATCGACAGGGCGCTTCTCCATGGGCTGCCGGGCGACCCCGGCGTGTTCAACCCCGCCTCGCGCAGTGCCCGGAACCGGCGTACTCGCCGCCGTCGCGGTCCAAGTCCATTCCCGCCCGCCCATCATAAGCACCTCAAAAAACGACAAAAGCGTGGTTTCGCTGACCCGCTCCACCTGCCGACCAGGACCGCGTAACACTCCTCGGCGCACCGGTGATCCTGGTCGAGCAACGACAGCGCAGCGGCAGGCAGTCGAGTGCGCTCCTCGGCCAGGTGACGAGCGTGTTGGGCGGGACCGCAACCGCTTGCGTGAGGCGGGGCCAGGGGGGCGGGCTTGCCAGCGGGCACCCTGCCGCTATGAGCTGGTCACGGCGGCCACAGAGCCGCTCTGACCAGCGGTTCCACTACCGTACAGGTGAACACGGCCACGGCGGCGGTCACTTGGCCTGGCGGCGCCGCTGCCTGCCCGACTCCGCGTCGCCGCAGCTGATGTCGGATGCCGAGATTCGGCCACGAGGCGGGCGGAAAATCCGCTCCTCGAAGTGCCCCTGAGCTGGGCATATCTTTATGATGTGCGTGGTGCGTGCTCTCCAGCCGGTGCCACGGTAGGGCAACCCGTGCCACTGCGGGTCAACCGGGATCAACGATCATGACTGCGGACGCGCCCCGTGTGGTCCACGTGTGGTCATCGCCCGGGCCAGCCGGCCGGGATAACGCAGGTCAACGCGGGCCACTCCCTGCCACCCCGGGTCAACGCGCAGGTCGCTACACTGAGCGCTCGCGCCCTCGTAGCTCAGGGGATAGAGCAACGGTTTCCTAAACCGTGTGTCGCAGGTTCGAATCCTGCCGGGGGCACCAGGTCAGACCCCTGACCGACGATCATTGCTCCGTATTCCGGGGCTTCTGTGCCCGATCGTCTCGCCACACCACCTTCGCCCGGCTCGCGTCCAGGTGCTGAGCGCCTCAGCTGGCGTCGGCGAGACGACCCACCGCGACGAGGAAGCCGCGGCGTACGCCAAGGCCATCGAACGACTCTGGAACGAAGCCGTCACCGGCGGGTGGTTCAGACACTGGGTGATCCGACAACCGGATGGGCAGCTCGTCGCTCTAACTTGATCTTTAACCTGTGCGGCGTGGCCTCGGGTTATTCGAAGTCTTCGTTTTCT
>NZ_JBEYER010000018.1:74663-84650 GCF_040634005.1 Micromonospora sp. NPDC007271 | reverse complement strand
CGATCATGGGCGCGGGGCCACAACCGGCGACCTCAGCCGTGAATGATCGAGGCTAGTAGTCCCGTAAGGGTCTGCTGGTCGGGGCTCTCTCGTTGGCCCTGGGCGCTGTAACAGTGCCGCATAGAATGATCTCACTGAGCCGAGGACATCTTCCTCGGCTCTTTTGTTTCTCCAAGTAATCCACTGACAGGGGGTTTAGATGGACTTTCCGACGGTTGTTGCGTGGGCTGAGAGCTTCGCCGAGGATGACAGTGCGCCGATCGGGCTACGGCTGTTTTGCATGGTGTTGCTCGGCACTGACCCTGTACGTCAGTTCATCACGGACCGGGATGCCGAACAGGATAAGGACTCTGGTGCCGCCCGGTGAGCCGATTCAAGTTCGCTGGAAACTTCGGGGCTATTCATCAGCCCGAATACCGCCGGATGGCGGGTGATCCGAACATCAACCCCCGAGCGTTCCGGGTTCATTTCGCTGCACTCGGGTGGGCTAACCAAATCGGGCACGCTGAGTTTGGCCCCGGTGAGCTAGCTCAAATCCTCGGTATCGGCTACGGCCGTGCGGCCGACCTGGCCGCGAACAAGGCTGTGACTGCGGCCAAGGGCATGAACCTAATCCTTCCGCAGTCTGGCCTGCGGTGCCTGGTGTTGCCGCACACGCTGTTTCAGACCGGCAAGGGCTCTGTGGTCTGCAAGTTCCACGGGGTCAGCATCAACGACATGGGCGGAAGCCCGGTTGTATCCCTGTGAGGGATACACCGTATCCCTGTGAGGGATACAGGCATAGCCCTGGCCTGCGGAAACACAAACGGACTCTATATCTTATTAGTGTCTGCCTCTGTCGATGATTGAAGGGTTGTTTCAAGCAGTACGGCTGCCCCTCTCGGCGGGGGCAGCCTTTTACCTGAACCTTGGCGAAGGCCAACAGAACCGAAGCCAAGGAACTTGGAGGTTCCTTGTCGTTTAACACCTGTACTGTCTGTCGAGCCTTGATCCCGCTAGGCCAAGGCTCTAGATGTGCGAAGCACCCAATGAAGCCCTTTGAAGGTGCGCAGAGGCGCACCAGTTACAAGTACGGCCGGACTCACCCGGCCGAGTGGTACTCAGCGCAGGCTACGCGCATGAAGCGCGCTTTCCTGCTGGAGAATCCGCGGTGCCATGAGTGCATGGCACCAGCGACTCACGTAGACCACTCAATCCCGACCAGCACCCCCGAGGGGCTGGCTCGGCTGTTCGATGTCACGGCCTGGCGGCCACACTGCGCCCGTTGCTCTGGACACCAAGGCGGCAGGATCGGCGCTCAGCGGGCAGCTCGGCGCAGAGGGGCTAGCTGACCGCTACTTCGTGCGCTTTTCCATGGCGTCGAGAAGTTCAGTACGCATTCCGATGACGAGAGACTTGACGAATGTCATTTCGTCGTAGAGGTCCTCAAGCTTGTCTTTTTGCCTGAACGCCTCAAGCGCGGGGTGGGTGTGGAGGCTCTCAAACACGTGGCTTAGCAAGTTGCTTTTTGCGACCACCCACCAGAGAGTCAAGTCTGTCCGAGGCGCGATCAGAACCATGCGAGCAAAGAGCCCTGCCTCATGGAGGGCATCTCCTGGATGCTCACGCATCCTGTCCATCATTTCGGCTCGCTTGCCTCTGTCCTCAAGGACATAGGCCATCTCTCGGAGGATCTCTAGCTCAAAGGCGGTTTTGCCAGCAGCCTTGGCGACCTTGTACGCCTTGACGGCCAGGAATAGGCCGACCACACCGGCAGAAGTGGCAAGGATGTTGAAGACGAATCCGGCGTAGTCGAACCAGTCACGCGTCATGCCGACATTGAAGCATCCGGCGTCAAGGGCTGCGAACCGTCTATCCGCCTTATGGGTAGGCCCCCTGAAATGTTGGAGGCCCCCCTGCCCGTAGTCCCACTCCCTTACCCTCGTTCGCATTTGCGCTACAGATGCTACGTCGCGCGTAGCACTCGTAACACTTCAAGGAAGGTTGACCGATCGTGGCTTATTCAATGAGAAAGTGCCGCAGTGCGGCGATGCTCTGGCGTTCTCCGCCAAGGGCCAGTCCCGAGGCGAGTATTGCGCTAAGCCGGACTGTAGGCGCCTACGCAACCGCGAGAGGATGCGCGCCTATCGGGCTAGCAAGTCCGACGAGCCTGCGGCCCCGGCTGAGGATCAGGACCAGGGCCCCAAGAGTCCTGCGGCCGTCCTGGACGCCCCTGCGGTCGCCCCGTGGGGCGCTGAGTTCCCATCCCTGGACGAGCTTTGGATGTGGTCGCTGGAAGCCGGGTCCGACCCGTTCGGCCGAGACTATTTCCTGGTTCTCTGCGAAGCGTCGGACGCTGAACCTCGCCGCTATCCGCCGCCGAGCTGGCGTTGGCGGCGCTGGGATCAGGTTGCTCGGTGAGCGTTTACACGCGGCGCTGCCGGCACTGTGGCCACCTGTTCGAGCAGCCCTCTTATCGTCGGCGTGGCCGGCGGGCCAGGTACTGCGGGGTTGTCTGTCGCACCAAGGAAGCGACGCGGTTGCGCGGGTTACGCCGCAACGGGCAGGCCGAGGCTGTCAAACCGAAGGACCCCAAACCGGGCGGTGCGGTTTGGAATGAACGGCTGGGCGAGATGGTCTACTACCCGACTAGTACTCCAGCCGCACTTGGCTGAGTCGTTGTCTTCGCTGGTAGTGGCTCATTTTGGCTCGGAACTGGTGGCGGCGCCGCCACCATGACCATCGACTGACGTGGTCGCGGGTTCGCCTGCGAGTGATCAGGTGTGCCAGGAGACGTCGAGTCTCTGCGAGGCTGAGGGGGACGAGTCCGGCCCGGTCGGCGGTGCCCCCTTTTCCGCCCGGCCGGCGGTGACGGCGAGGAAGGCGTGCGCGCACATAGCGAGCGTTATGTGGCGGTACCACGCGTCGTAGCGGCGCACCTGATAGTCGTCCAGGCCGACCTGTCCCTTGGCGGTCTGGAAGCACTCCTCGATCGCCCACCGGGCGCCGGCCACGCGGATGAGTTCCTCGTCGTCGGTGTCGGCCGGTCCGTAGCACAGGTAGTAGGCATGCTCGGTCGGGTCGGTGATCGACCGACGGATGAGCAGCCAGCGAGTGAATCCGTGGTCGGCGGTGCCGGTGTCGGGCAGGGTGGCCACGGCCCAGTCGAACAGACGGGGTCCCTTGGCGCCGGCGCCGCAGCTGCGCCGTTTCCAGGCCGGGGCAGGAGCGGCGGCGGCCAGCTCGTCGGCGCGGGCGCTGCCGCCGCCGGTCGGGATCTTCTGGTTGCAGGCCACGGCCAGGACGTAGCCCATGCGCCGGCCCTGCAGCCACAGCCGGAACTTGCTGTCCTTGCCGTAGGCCTCGTCGGCGGTCACCCACCGAGCCGGCAGCCCCGCGTCCAGTGCGCGGCGCAGCATCTGCAACCCCAGCGCCGGCTTGGTCGCGAACCGCACCTTCGCCGGTACCGCGGCTTCGGTCCGCCGGGCGTCATCGGCGCACCAGCCCTGCGGCAGATACAGCTCCCGGTCGACCAGAGTGCGCCCGTGCTCGGACGCATACGCCAGGAACACCCCGAGCTGGCAGTTCTCGGTCCGGCCCGCGGTCCCGGAGTACTGACGTTGGACACCGGCGGACTTGGTTCCCTTCTTCAGGAACCCCGTCTCATCAATGATCAGAACGGCATTAGCGTCGCCGAGGTGCTCTACGACGTAGTCGCGGAGGTCGTCGCGGACCGCGTCGGCGTCCCACGCCGTCCTGTTGAGCAGGCGTTGCATGCCGTCAGGTGTGTTCTCCCCGGCGGCCTCGGCCAGGGTCCAGCCATTCTTACCGGCCAGCGGCGACAGCAGCCCCAGCACATACGCCCGGGCCCGCCGACGTGGCTCCACCCGCCGAAACCGGCCAGCGATCCGCGCCATCAGGTCATCCAGACCTGCCGCCCACCCCGAAAGATCATCCACCGCCACAAGTGCGGCAGTCTACGATGGAAGGTCGTGTACTCTGAGGCCTGATCCGCATCCGCGGTCCTAGCTGCGCAAACACCGCCGACGGAAGTGCGGCTGGAGTACTAGTCCATGGGATACGCCGGGGTATTCCGACCGGGTATCCCCGGAGCTTGCTCGGTTTCTTGGTGACTTCCCGATGTTCGATAGCGACGGGGAACCCATCGAGAATCAGGGATGGTTCAAGGTTGACCTCCGCAAGGGTTGGCAGGATGACCCGGAGGACCGCGCGCAGGATCGGGAGGTCAGGCGGCTTGAGCTTGAGCGGCTGGGAACAAGCATGACTGAGTTATTGCCGGGAGAGTAGAGGGGTAGAACCCTTGATGAAATCCATAAGCACGGACAGGGGGCCCTGGCGGGCCCCCCTTTTTCGTGCCCGAATGAAGGGAGACAACCCGTGGACAAGTTGACTGCTGCTCTCGCTGAACTGGACGCCGGAGAGCTTGACGTGATGGTTAACGAATTCTATCGGCGCGCTGAGATGTGTCTTGAGGTCGGCCAGGACGGCTGGGCGAAGACGTACGCGGCTATTGCGTGTGCCGCCGTTGACGCTCTGGGCACCAAGTGAGCGAATGCGACGAGTGCGGGCAGTCTGTTGAGCCTGAGGCTCTGGCTGTTCACAGGCTGCGAAAGGCAGTCATTACGGACGATTACACGGTGAAAATCGAACGTCGGTACGCAGAAATGATTCTGCGACTACTGGACGAGCGCGACCAAGGCTAACAACTGAATAGCTCTCAACTCTACGCCGCCCCAACCAGGGCGGCGCTGCTATCCACACGAATGGAGCTTTGAATGGACTATGAGAACCGCTGTGGTGCGATCGCCAGCATGTTTGATGACATGCGCCGAGAGCGCCGGGACTTCCGGGTCGGGGAGATTGCCGATCTGATGGCGCTTGTCAAGGACACGCCCTTTTCGGAGCCGATGCTCCGGGCTGTGAACCTGTCGGGCAATGAGCGGGTAATTGCTGTCGGCGAGGTTGGCAAGGAAATGCGGCAGTTCGCCGACGCCGAGCGCGCCGAGGCCGAGAATCGTGCTGGTGCAGAGGCCGCCGAGGTGCGTGCTCTGAATGAGCAGGGCGCTCGGCTGTCGTCCATGCGCGGTGAGGCGAAGCCGGATGCTGCGGAATGGCGCAATCTGTTCCCGACCCGGGATGAGCTGCGTACTCTTCAGGAGGGTGTAAACGCCGACGGCGGTTACACCGTTCCGAAAAAGGTTTCCGCGCAGTACCTTGATCTGCTCCGCGCCAAGAGCGTCTTCCTTGGTGCGCCGGGTCTGAACGTCCTTCCGATGGACTCTAAGGAGCTTCAGCTTCCGCAGCTCACCGGAACCACCGGTGTTGAGGGCCCGACCGACGAGGGCCAGGTGATCGCCGATAACGACATCACCTTTAGTGGCCCGATTCTGACCGCTTACGGTTACAAGGCTCTGACCAAGGCTACCGCCGAGATTATGGACGATTCGGCGCTGCCGCTTCGTCAGGTGATCATTGACACGCTGACTCGGGATATCGCGCAGCGAATCGACCTGGACTATTTCGGTAGCGCAACCACTGGCCGGCTGGCTGGTCTGACCGCGACGGGTAACAACACCAAGACTGCTCTTGCCGCTGGCAAGAAGGTGGTTACCTGGGCGGACGTGATTACCGCCGTGTCCAACATCGAGGGCGCGGGCGGCCGGGCTACGGTCATCTTCGCTTCGCCCGATATGGCGGCTGCTCTGCGGAGTGAGCGTGAGAACGGCACTACTGGCGCGTTCCTCGCTGGCAACGTCACCGATGCTCCGACGACTCAGGCGCAGGGCCTCCCGCTGCTGGTGTCGGCGAACATTCCTGTTCGCTCGGTTCTGGTGTGCGACATGTCCCGCGTTTTCGTGGGCGCCCGTTCGGTCAAGCTGAACGTCTCCGAGCAGGCTTACTTTGCCCAGGACATGATCGGTGTTCGTCTGGTGCACCGTATCGGCGGTGCCGTTGTGGCTGAGCCGGTTTCGGTTCAGTGGATCCAGGCTGCCGCTAGCTGATAGCAGCCGAGCGATTGAAGAGGGCCAGGGGTGTCCCCTGGCCCTTTTCTTTTGTGTCCGTCCGATATTAGGGGCAGGTCGGTCTTCCTTTTGGCTTGGAGACCACCAGGTTGATTAGAAAATCCATGTCTGGATTCTCGTCGCAATACTGGCGATCTGTAAGATCCTTGTCAGGCAGTCGCACAACCGACCTGGCGCGCGGATCAAAGAACACATACTCGTCATCCTTGTGCTCAAGAATGTAGACCTTCTTGGCCTCGCCGGAAACAACTGCCCGCTCGGGTGGCAGCCACATACGTGGATACAGGGCGAACACCGAGGCGACGACTACAGCTACCCCAACCATCAGAGGGCGTAGAATGCTAAGGCCCTTCGGATAGCCTCGATCGATCAGTTGTCCCGTTACGTCCATGGTTCCAAGTAGCGGAACCGACACCAGCAAGAAAATCGCGCCGTGCCAGTCATTGCGCTCCGTTCCCGCTAGCGCGGGAATTAGAAATATTGGAAGACTCAGATACGGGATCAAGATTACCAGAAGGGGATGCTTTCCCTTCTGGATTGCCGCACGGCAGAGCCATCGGGCCACAAGTAATCCACAGACGAAAAGGAACACAGGGGTCATGAACAAGAGAGACACGTAGACCAGTTGAGCAGGGGTGGTATGCAGCATTAAAGCCGAAGCAACGTCGAAGTCGAATGAGCCGACTATCCACGCCCGAAGTGCGAACGTGGGGACGGCGAGGAGCGCTAGCGTGCCTGCCAAATCGCGAACCTGGGTGATGCGAGTCTGCCAACTGGTCAGTTCTGGGCGCCGGCCCCGTCTGGGTCTGTTGGCGCGACTGCCGGTGGAAACGCGCCGGTAGCCGTCTGTCATCTCGCCTTCTGGTACGCACAACGGCGACCGTAGCGCACGGTGTCTCATGTGGGCTGGGACCGCACGCCCTCCTGAGCATCAGGGGCTCCGGCGGCCTCGCTAGCTGGCTTCTCCTGAACCTCCGCTCTGTCGATCCAGCGAGCAAACAGGCTGAAGGCCGCGAGGCACTCCAATGCCTCCTGCTCCGTTAAGTCGTGGTCCTCATCGGAGAGGTGAGCGACCGGGTTACGCACGGCACCAAACAACCCGCAGCCGAGATTGGTAGCTCCGACGTGGACGCTCTTGAAGTGCTCCGGGTCGTCCGGCGGGCATAGGCGCAACCGCGGCCGGCCCGGCTGCGGGTCCTCGATGCTGAACGCCTCTCGGACGGCCCTGCTCTCAGATACGTCGAACCGGCCGAGCTTCTTGCGAAGCCGGGAGTTGATGTTGACTGCTGCGGCGTGGATCGCCGCGCGATCGTTGCCACTGTCCCAATGCGGCTTGGCCGCGCTCCACACCCAAGGGTGAAGATCGTCCGCTGCGATCTGCGGGCCAGGATCGTCCGGCGTCAGGTTTGCCTCGATCTCCTCGCTTCTCTCGATCATTGGGAGGTACGAGTGGATTTGGTCGCGCATCGTGTTGACCTGGTGGTTCAGCGAGCCAAAGCCTCGCCACTCCCAATTCTCAAACACCCTCTGGAAGGTGAGTCGGACGGTGGCGAGCTGCTTCTTAACCTCGTCGTCGGGGGCTTTGAAGCTGTAGACGTGTCTTATCTCGCCGCTGCGAGTGGGGTGAGTCTCGCCTGTCTTGACGCGCTCGGTCATGTCCAGGAACTTGTTCCACTCAGCTAGAACCCAGGCGTAGTTGATCGCCATGCTTCCCCACCCGTGACGCGAACGCTGTACCGGCCAGCAAGCCTACGGGTATCGAGGGTGTTCGACCAGCGAGAAAGGGCTCCAGCGGCGCCGCTGGAGCCCTCTCGGGTTGATCCTGGACTATCGGGCTACTGCGCGCGGTTGGCCGCCGCTACCTCGTCCCCGGTCCGGCCACAGCCGACCCCGTTACCGCAGATGACTAGATCCTCTTTGGTGCCGTAACCACCCAGCAGGCCCGGCCCCTGGTGTCCGCAGATGAGACAGGCGAGCCCCTGCCGCTTCGCATCGGTGTCTGCCATCCGGTCGAACTTCTCAGCCTCGGTCGCCGGTTTCGTCCAGCCGAGGAACCTGCCGAATACCTGCCCCTGGTCTAGCTCAGGCTCGGGGTTGAGCTTGCGCAGATCCTCCACCGCTTCTCCCATCATCGACGCCAGATAGACGCTCAGTGCTACTCGATCATTCCTGTACTCCACGGTCAGCCTTGCCCGTGCTTCCCCGCACGGCCACGGCTGACCGCAGACGCGACACAGCCAGATGGGGCGGACGGGTAGATGGTCAGACATGCCTGCCACCGTTCGCTCTGTACGCCTGCCCTCGCGTCAGGAAGTTCCCCAGCCACAGGATCTGGGTTGGCTGGTTCCAATGCGTCCAGTCGGTCCGCTTGAGCGGCTCGGGGATGGGCTCGACGGGCACGGGCAGGTGCTTGTCTGGGCAGGTCTTCCAACGGAGCCCGCAGGAGCAGTCACGGCGGCGGAACCAGCGCCACACGGGGCGGTGAACGGGAGCAAGCGGAACGGGTTTCGGGCGTCGCAGAACGGGCATAGCCCATCGTGCTACCGCTGTTATCGATCGTCAACCCCGATCGCTGTTCCCGATCGTCAAACTATCGCCAACACCTACCGTCACCCCATGGTCGAGTTCGTCGGGATCGCTGAGATACGGGAGATGCTGGGCGGCGTCTCACGCGCTCGGGCGTCCGTGGTCGCTTCTCGGCGTGACTTCCCCGAGCCGTATCAACGGCTGATCATGGGGCAGATTTGGCGGAAGTCCGATGTTGAGTCGTGGATCAAGAAGCACCGCCCCGACCTGGCCGACGACAGCAAGTAGGGCAAACACAAGGGGACCCCCGATGATCGGGGGTCCCCTGCTTTCTGCTGTATCAGTCGAGCGGGATCACTTGGTGCCCGTGTGCCTGCCAAGTCGTGTAAACGGTGCTGTCATCCTCGGTGTCTGTGTCGATGAGGAACGCCCCGTCGGGCAGTCGAGCTGCTAGCTGAGCGAGAGTGGCGGCAGTGACGGGGGCGGGTAGTACGGCAAGGTAGACGCCTGGGCTTGTCTCGGTGATCTTCACACCGTCGAGTGTCTGACAGGTCCAAGGCCGTCGGTAGAGGCTGCGCATCATGCTCCCTCGGGGCGGGCGCGGAAGGTGTCGAGCACTGCCCGCAGGTCGGCGGCCGTGAGCTGGTTGCGTCGTGCCCACGTGGACAGCAGCGCACGGACCTCGGCTCGGCTGCGGGGCTGGAACGGGGCGAGTGCTGCGACAGCCTGAGCTGCGGCGGGGCTTAGGGTGGTCATGGAGTGAATCTTGATTTCTCGACGAGGCACCCGAGTTCAGCAAGGGGGCACTGGAGGCGCTGCGCCAGCCGCTGGAGAGCGGCCGGGTACGGGTCGCCCGGACCCGGGGCGCCACCGAGTACCCGGCTCGCACGCAACTGGTGCTCGCGGCCAATCCCTGTCCCTGCGCCAAGCCGGCGGGGGACGCGGACTGCGAGTGCACTCCCCTGGCCCGGCGGCGCTACCTGGGCCGGCTCTCCGGGCCGCTGCTGGACCGGGTCGACGTGCAGATCAGGCTGCCGCCCGTACGGGCGGCGGAACTGCTGGAGACGGGCGACCCGAACGAGTCGTCCACGACCGTGGCCGCTCGGGTCGCCACCGCACGTCGGGCCGCCGGCGACCGGTGGGCAGCCACCGGTCGCCGGGTGAACGCGGAGATCCCGGGCCCGTACCTACGCCGGCCACCGTGGCAGCTGCCCGGGCGGGACACCAGGGAGCTGCGACGGCGGCTCGACTCCGGCTCGCTCTCCGCCCGCGGCTTCGACCGGGTCATCCGGCTCGCCTGGACCATCGCCGACCTCGACGGACGAAACCGCCCGAACGGCGGAGACATCGCGGAGGCCATCCAGCTCAGAACGGGAGAGGGCACATGAGCGAGCGCAGCGAGCGAATCATCAGGTCCAGTGCCATGGTGCCTCATGAC
>NZ_JBEYER010000018.1:37152-74563 GCF_040634005.1 Micromonospora sp. NPDC007271 | reverse complement strand
AAAGCGGAGTGCCGGCATGAGCGAGCGCAGCGAGCGAATCATCAGGTCCAGTGCCATGGTGCCTCATGACGGCACGGAGCAAAGCGGAGTGCCGGCATGAGCGAGCGCAGCGAGCGAATCATCAGGTCCAGTGCCGTCGTGCCTCATGACGGCACGGAGCAAAGCGGAGTGCCGGCATGAGCGCGATGGTGGACCGCCGGCTGGCGCGGGTGGCGTTGACCTGGCTGACCGAGCCCGGCACCCGGTCGGTGCATCGGCTGGTCGATCAGCTCGGCCCGATCGCCGCGCTGGATCTGCTGCTCGACGGCGGGGCTCCGGACCGGACGCTCCGGTCGACGGTGGAGGCCCGATCGGCCGGCGGCGACGCCCGGGCGGTGGCGGAGCAGGCCCTGGCGCGCACCGAGCGGCTCGGCGCACGGTTGATCACCCCGGAGGACGACGAGTGGCCGGCCCGGGTCGCGGACCTGCACAGGCTGACACTGCGCGACGCCGCACGCCGGGTCGATGTGGAGACCGCGCCGCCGCTCTGTTTCTGGGTACGCGGAGCCTGGCCCCTCGGGACGGCGTTCGAGCGGTCCGTCGCCGTCGTCGGCGCCCGGGCAGCCACCCCGTACGGGACACATGTCGCCACCGAACTCGGCTACGGGCTGGCCGACCGGGGCTGGACGGTGGTCTCCGGGGGCGCCTTCGGCATCGACTCCGCCGCGCACCGGGGCGCGCTGACCGCCGGTGGGCTCACCGTCGCCGTGCTGGCCTGTGGGGTGGACCGCCCGTACCCGATGGGCAACGCGGCGCTCTTCGACCGGATCGCGGAGACCGGCCTGCTGGTCAGCGAGTGGCTGCCGGGTGCCGACCCGCTGCGGCCCCGGTTCCTCATCCGCAACCGGGTCATCGCGGCCGCCACGCTCGGGACGGTGCTGGTCGAGGCGGCGGCCCGCAGCGGCGCCACGCAGACCCTCAACCGGGCGATCGGGGTCTGCCGGCCGGGAATGGTGGTGCCGGGCCCGGTCACCTCGGCAATGTCGGTGGGCGCCCACGAGGTGCTGCGCGAGCAGCCCAAGGCCCGGCTGGTCACCGGCGTCGCGCATGTGCTGGAGGAGGTGGGCCGGATCGGCGACGACCTGGCGCCGCCCGCCCGCGCGCCCGAACGCCCCCGTGATCAGCTCGACGACGAGGCGACGCAGGTGCTGGAGGCGCTGCCCCGGCGGAAGCCGATCGGCCTGGAGAGCGTCGCCGCCCGCGCCGGGGTGGACCTCCGCACCGCCATGCGCAAGCTGTCCATGCTGGAGGAACTGGCCCTGGTGATCCGCCGCGACGACGGCTACGCCCTCGCGCCGCCCGACGACAGCGCAGGCCGCGCCACCGGCACGAGCACTCCGGCGTGACGGCCGACCGGCGCCGACCGCCGCACCGGGTACGACGGGCGCCGCCCCGGGGAGAACCCGGATGCGGCGCCCGTCGCAGCTTCGCCACCGGCGCTGGCACCAGCTCAGGCGCCAGCGGCGGGACTGATCAGCGGGCGGTCGCGTACATGGCGCAACCGATCAGCTCGAGCGACACCTGGAGCCGCTCAAGGCTGATGTTCTTGGCGATGGTGTCCTCCGGGGTGTGGTAAGGCGGCTCCAGCAGCGCCGGAGTCTCCTCGCCACGCCAGGAGAAGTTGGCACTGGCGATGCCGACCTCCTGGAAGGCCTGGTGGTCGCTGGAGCCGCGCTGCGTCACCGGCGAGATCAGCGGGTCGTAGCCGAGGCGGACGGCCGCGGCCGCCACCTCGTCGGTGGCCCGGTTGGACTGGCCGGTGAACGAGAGCAGCCAGTACCGGGTCGCCGGGTCCCAGCTGGTGGCGACCATGTCGTTCTGGTACACCGCGAGGAGCCGGTCCCGCTCCGCCTGCGGCAGCTGCCGGACGTGGTGGCGGGCGCCGAGCAGACCCTGCTCCTCCGAGCCCCACAGGGCGAACCGGAGGGTGGCCTCGACCGGGATCGCGCGCAGCACCCGGGCCAGCTCGAGACAGAGCACCGTGCCGGAACCGTCGTCGTTGGCACCGGGAGCGCCGATGACCGTGTCGTAGTGGGCACTGACCATCACCACCGGTCCACCGGCGCCCGCGCCGCCGACCCGCTCGGCGATGACGTTGTTCGAGGTCAGGCCGCGGTGTGCGGAGGTGGAGATGCTGAGCGTGAGCCGACCGGCGGCGAGGGCGTCCCGCAGCCGCTCCTTCTGCGCCTGGGCGACCCCGACCACCGGGATCGGCACCGGCGAGCTGGCCGAGCCCGGCAGGGTCGGCGAGAACGCCGCGGACCGTCGGGGCGGTACGCCGTCGGCCGCGAGGAACACCACGGCGGCGGCCCCCCGGGCCAGGGCGGTGGCCACCGCCTGCTCGCGCCGCGACGCCACGTAGTCGACCAGCACGATGCGGCCGGTGACGTCGGCGGGGTAGTTCTCCGCGGCGCCCGCGGCCACGTCCACCACGTCGCCGGTGACCGTGGTGTCCAGCGCGGCCTGCGGGCAGGCACCGGCCTGCCAGTTCAGATCGGTGGGAAGTCCGGCCGGCGAGGCGAGCTGCGCGAGGAACTTGTCCGCCACGGCGAAGGGCTCCAGCCGGGTGTCGTACCCCAGGTGGTCCAACTGCTTGGCGATGTAGTCGGCGGCGCGGCGCTCGGAAGCCGTCCCGCCGATCCGCGGCCCGATGTCTTCACTGAGGACACGCAGGTGCGACAGCGCCCGCTCGGCCGACACCTGAGCCACAACCTTCCGATCGTCCGGGGTGAGCGCCGGCGGACGGTAGGCGCCGGGGCGCCGGTCGTCGGCCGCCCACGCCGGTGCGGGAAGGGCCACGGTGGCGGCGCCACCGAGGGCAATGGTCAGCATCCGACGCCGGTTCACGGTGGAGCGAACCGGGTCGGTTGACGGTGTAGCGGGATAGCCGCCGTTGATCATGAGTTCTCCTGATCTCTCGTCGAGCCCGGTCGACCGTCGGGTGACCGAACTCACGGAAAGTTGAACCTATCCACTCTTCGCGGTTGTCCCAAGATCCGTTCGGGCGGTCGCCGGAGGGCCGTGCAGCGTCCTGGCGAGGCCATCCGGCCAGGTCAGGCGGCGGGCCGAACGCCCGCTCCGGGCATCGACGACGCCGGCTACCCGACCGCACCGAGGCGCCGGGAAAGATGAGAGGCGCCGGGAAAGATGACCGGGAACACCGAGCGCGACCCCGACCGGAGCGAGCCGCCGCACTCGGCATCGCCGGAAGGCAACACCGACGACAGGAGCGTCATGAACCAGCCCGTCCACCGTGCCCGCGCCCGCGACCTCGGCGTCGTCGTCGGGCCGCTGCCCACCGGGCGGCACAACACGATCACCGACGTCCCCGGGGTGCTGGTGGGACACACCACCGTCGACAACGGCAGTGCTCTGCACACCGGCGTCACGGCGGTCGTGCCGAGCCAACTCGGCCCGGGACGGTGGACCCTGCCGGCCGCCCTGTACTGCGGGAACGGCTACGGGAAGCTGGTCGGCTCCACCCAGGTCGACGAACTCGGCGTACTGGAGTCCCCGATCGTCCTGACCGCCACGCTCTCGGTGTTCCGGGCCGCGGACGCGCTGCTCACCTGGCTGATGGACCGCCGGCCGGACGGGCTGTCGTTCAACCCTCTCGTCGGCGAGACCAACGACGGCCACCTGTCGGACATCCGGCGCCGCCCGATCACCGAGGAACACGTGCTCGACGCGGTCACCCGGGCGTCCGGTGAGCCGCCGGCGGAGGGTTGCGTCGGCGCCGGGACCGGCACCACGGCCCTGGGCTACAAGGCGGGGATCGGCACCTCGTCGCGGACGGTGCAGGCAGCCGGCCGGGCGGTGACCGTCGGTGCGCTCACGCAGTCCAACTTCGGTGGCGTGCTGACCGCGCTGGGTGTCCCACTGCCGGTGGACGAGCTGATCCCGGAGGCCGACCGGACCGAACCGCCCGGCAACTCATGCATGATCGTGGTGGCCACCGACGCGCCCCTGGACGCCCGGCAGCTCGGTCGGCTCGCCCGACGCGCCATCTTCGCCATGGCCCGGGTCGGTGCCTCGTACAGCAACGGCAGCGGGGACTACGCGGTCGCCTTCAGCACCGCGGAGCCGGGCCAGCCCCTGATCCCCGACTCGCAGATCACCCCGGTCTTCGCCGCCGTCCTGGACTCGGTCGAGGAGGCGTTGCTCAACTCGCTGTTCGCCGCCACGACCACCAGCGGGGTGGACGGTCGCATCAGTCATGCCGTACCGCACGAGGCCGTCGTTCGGCGGCTGGCGGCGGCCGGCCGGTTGGCCCCGTCCGCCTGATCCAGCGTACGGGTGGCCCGGTCAGTCACTCTCGAAGCGGATCTCGACGTCCCGGCCGTTCAGGCAGCGCCGCGCGAGCAGTACCAACCGGTGGACCTGCTCGACCTCGCCGGGCGACCCGGCTATTTCGGCCAGGCGGCCCAGCTCGACGAGCAGTTGCGGGACCGCCCCGACGTCCACCACCAGTTCGCCCAGCGGGTCGATGCGATCCAGCAGCGGGGTACAACCCCCGCCTCGTACCCGATCGAGCAGGTCCAGCAACACGTCGTCCGGGTCCGCGACCACCTCGGAAGCGACGTACGACGGCCGATGGCGGGCGGGCCCGGCCCGCACCTGCCGGTAGAGGACGGCATCCACACCCACGCCCGGTTCCTCCTCACGCCCGCGTCGCTCACCTGACGCGACGCCCGTTCCGACTCCCGAGTCACCCTTCCGCACCTCGTGCCCGGCCGCTTTCCGCCACGGCCCGCCCTGGCCAGCCGCCGCGCCCCGGGGGCGGGGCAACGGGCAGCCGCCCCGCACCGGCCGTCGACGGGCCGGGCCGACGTTGTCACTGTCCTCTTCGCAGGAACAGTTTCCCTGTCCAGGCCCGGGTCAGCCACCCCGGCCGGCCGAGCTGCCCCCCGCGTCGCCCGCCAGCTCGGCACCCGGCAGCTCACGCCCAACAGTGGCACGGGCTGCCCGCCGACCCTCCCGCCCGTAGGCTGGGCCGGTGTCCGCCAACAGCGATGGCCGCACCGGTCGCAGGAGATGGGCGCATCCCGCCGGCGGGTCGCCGTCCCGGCTCACCGGCGCGGCGGCCGTCCCCGACCGGGGCAGGGGGCGCCGATGAGCGGCGACCGGCGCAGCACCCGGGCGGCGCACGAGGCACTGCCACCGCAGATGCGGGCGGCGGTGGACTCGTTCGCCCAGCATCTGGCCGGGGTACGCAACCGTTCCGCGCACACCGTCCGGGCGTACGTGACCGACCTGGTCGCTCTGCTCGACCACGCCGTACGGATGGGTTGCGCCGAGTTGTCGGAGCTGGACCTGACCGTGCTGCGGAGCTGGTTGGCGAAGCAGCGGACGATGGGCGCGGCACGCACGTCGCTGGCCCGGCGGGCCGCCGCCGCGCGGACGTTCAGCGCATGGGCGCACCGGGCCGGCCTGCTCGACGCCGACGTGGCCGCCCCGCTGGCCAGTCCTCGGGCCCACCGGGACCTGCCCACGGTCCTGCGGGCCGACCAGGCGGCCGCGCTGATGGACGCCTCGCATCCGGCCCTCAGCCACGGGGCGGAGGATGCCGAGGCTGCTGTGCTGCTGCGTGACCGGGTGCTGCTCGAACTCCTCTACGGCACCGGCGTACGGATCAGCGAGGCGTGCGGGTTGGACGTCACCGATGTCGACCACCCCCGCCGGGTGGTCCGGGTGCTGGGCAAGGGCCGGCGGGAGCGCAGCGTGCCGTACGGGGTGCCGGCGCAGCGTGCGCTGGACGCCTGGCTGAGCCGGGGCAGGCCCCTCCTGGCCGGGCCGGGAGCGGGGGCCGCGTTGCTGCTCGGCGCCCGCGGGGGGCGACTCAACCCGACCACCGCCCGCCGGATCGTCGCCGGGTACTCCGAGGCCGCCGGCCTGCCCCGCACCACCCCGCACGGGCTGCGGCACTCGGCGGCCACCCACCTCCTCGAGGGCGGCGCGGACCTGCGGGCCGTGCAGGAGCTGCTCGGCCACTCCTCGCTGGCCAGCACGCAGATCTACACGCACGTCTCGATGGAACGGCTGCGTGCCGCGTACCGGCAGGCGCACCCGCGGGCCTGACCGGCGGCCCGGGGCCGACGAGCGGGACGGGCACCCGGCGGCGATGCGGAAGAACCGCGAGTCGATGATCCACGGGGGGCTACGATCAGCGGATGACGGTCCCGCAGCCGCCCGAGCCGATCCCCGGTGCTCGGCTGCTGTTCTCCCTCGACCCGTCGGTCAGCCATCTCAACCACGGATCGTTCGGCGCGGTCCCGATCGGTGTGCAGCGGGCCCAGCAGCGCCTGCGTGACGAGATGGAGGCCAACCCGCTCCGCTTCTTCACCCAGGGCCTGGTCGACCGGATCGCCCATGCGCGGCGGCACCTCGCCACGTTCCTGGGTGCCGACCCGGACGGCACCGCGCTGGTCGGCAACGCCACGGCCGGCGCGGCGCTGGTGCTCCAGTCGCTCGGCCTGCGCCCCGGCGATGAGGTGCTGACCACCGATCACGGGTACGGGGCGGTCGCCTTCTCGGTGGAGCGGGAGTGCCAGCGGACCGGGGCGGTGTCCCGGACGCTGCCGGTGCCCCTGGACGCCAACGACGAGGAGATCGTCGATATCGTCCGGACCGGACTGCGCCCGGGCCGCACCCGGCTGCTGATCGTCGACCAGATCACCTCGCCCACCGCCCGGCTCTTCCCGACGGCGGCGATCGTCGGGATGGCCCGGGAACACGGGGTGCCCGTGCTGGTCGACGCGGCGCACGCCCCGGGCATGCTCCCGACCAGCGTGGCCTCGGTCGGCGCCGACTTCTGGGTCGGCAACCTGCACAAGTGGGCGTACGCGCCGCGCGGCACCGCCGCGTTGGTGGTCGCCGAGCCGTGGCGGGAACGGATCCAGCCGCTGGTCGTCTCCTGGGAGCAGCACAGCGGCTTCCCCACCCGCGTCGAGTGGCAGGCGACGCTGGACTACACGGCGTGGCTGGCCGCCCCGGTGGGCGTGTTCATCCTGCGCACCCTGGGCCTGGACCGGGTACGCGCGCACAACGCCGCGCTGGCCGCCTACGGACAACGGGTGGTCGGGGACGCGCTCGGGGTGGCACCGTCCCACCTGCCGGAGCCCGGCGGACCGGCGGTGGCCATGCGACTGATCCCGCTGCCGCCGGGCGTCGCCACGACGCTGGACGAGGCGCGGGCGCTGCGGGCCCGGATCGCGGACCGGCTCGCCGCGGAGGTGTCGGTGGCGGGCTGGAACGGCCGGGGCTGGCTGCGCCTCTGCGGCCAGGTCTACAACACGCCGGACGAGTACGACCGGCTGGCCGTCCGCCTGCCCACGCTGCTCGCCCAGCGCTGAGCGGGTCCGGCGGGCTCGGCGTCGACCGGGAGCAGCCGGACCGGGCCGAGGCCGAGCAGGGCGAGCGGGTCCAGGTATTCCTCGCCCCGGCGCAGCCCCCAGTGCAGGCACGCGTCGACCGGGCAGCCGGGATGGCCGGCGAGCAGGGTGCCGATCGGCGTGCCGGCCGCTACCGGGGCGCCGACCGACAGCCCCGGGCTCACCGGCTCGTAGGTGGTGCGCAACCCGTCGGCGTGCCCGACGGTGACGACCGGGCGCCCGGCCACCATGCTCGCGAAGAGGACGATCCCGGGGCCGGCGGCGTGGACCTCGACGCCCGGAATCGCGGCCAGGTCCACGCCCCGGTGACCGGGCAGCCACGGCTGCGGCGGCGGGTCGAACCGACGTACCGGTCGGGGTGTGCCGGCGATCGGCCACCCGAACCCTCCGGGGCCGGGTGAGCCGGCGCCGACCGGGGTGGGTCGGGTCGGAAGCGCCGGTCCGCGGGCCGGCGGCCGAGGGCCCGGGGCGGAGCCGATGGCGACCGCACCAGGCCCGGCGGGAACCGGCCGCCCGGACGCCGGCCGGAGCTCGGCCACGGGGACGGCGGCCACCGGGCGCGGCGGGTGCCGCCGGGCCGCCGCCCGGTCGAACGTCACCGGGACGACCAGCAGCAGGAGACCGAGGGCCGAGACGGCCCGTCGCAGCACGGTGGGCATGCCTCGCACCCTGCCGCCACGGACGGCGTCGCCGCCACCGGCGGCACGGCTCACTGTGGACAGGTGATGGGCTGTGGACAGCCCCCACGCACGGGGATGATCTGCTACGGGGCGATGCCTATGCTGACCGCGTGACGAAGGACTGGTACGCCTGGCACGCGGACTACGACCAGCCCGGATCGGCGCTGTCCCACCGCCTCGCCGAGCTGCGGGGCCGGCTCCGGGCGGCGTTGGACGCGGCGCCGGCCGGCCCGCTGCGGGTGATAAGTCTCTGCGCCGGCCAGGGCCGGGATCTGATCCCGGTGCTCGCCGCCCATCCCCGGCGCGACGACGTCACCGCCCGCCTGGTGGAGCTGGATCCGCGTAACGTCGAGGTGGCCCGCGCGGCCGCCGCCGACGTCGGGCTCACCGGGGTCGAGGTGGTGGCCGGCGACGCCGCGCTCACCGACCGGTACGCCGACCTCGTCCCGGCCGATCTCGTCCTGGCCTGCGGGATCTTCGGCAACATCACCGACGCCGACATCCGGGCCACGGTCCGGCACTGCGCGTCGCTCTGCGCCACCGGCGGCACGGTCTTCTGGACCCGGCACCGCCGCGAGCCCGACCTGGTGCCGGCGATCTGCGACTGGTTCGCCGAGGAGGGCTTCACCCCGGTCGCGGTGAGCAGCCCGGCCGACGGGGTGGGGGTGGGGGTGCACCGGTTCACCGGTACGCCCCGTCCGCTGGCGACCGGCGTGTCCATGTTCGAGTTCGTCGGCTACGACCGGCTGACCACCCCTGACAGGAGCCGCGGTGACCACTGTGGATGATTTCAGCCTGCCCTCCCGGGTGGCCGGGAAGGACGAGGCGATCAGCGCCGAGGAACTCCAGCTGGCCGCCCGCAACCACGGCATCCCGCTGGAGGCGCTCCGCTACGACGTGACCCCGGCCGGTCTGCACTACCTGCTCATCCACTACGACATCCCGGACGTCGACCCGGCGGCGCACACGCTGACCGTCGACGGCGCGGTGACCCGGTCGCTCCGCCTGGACCTGGCCGCGCTGCGGGAGCGGCCCCGGGTCACCCACCGCGTGACGCTCGAGTGCGCCGGCAACGGCCGGGCGCTGCTGCACCCACGCCCGGTCAGCCAGCCCTGGCTGGTGGAGGCGGTGGGCAACGCCGAGTGGACCGGCACCCCGCTGGCGCCGCTGTTGCGGGAGGCGGGGCTCGCCGCCGACGCCGTGGACGTGGTCTTCACCGGCGCCGACCACGGGGTCGAGCGCGGCGTGGAGCAGGACTACCAGCGGGCGCTGCCGGTCGCGGACGCGCTGCGCGAGGAGGTGCTGCTCGCGTACGAGATGAACGGCGCCCCCCTGCTCCCGCAGCACGGTGCGCCGCTGCGGCTGATCGTGCCCGGCTGGTACGGCATGGCGCACGTGAAGTGGCTGCGGAGCATCCGGGTGCTGACCGAGCCGTTCGAGGGCTACCAGAACGCGGTGGCGTACCGGCTGCGGCGGGACGCCGGCGACCCGGGTGTGCCGGTGACGCGGATCGAGCCACGCGCCCTGGTACGCCCGCCGGGCTTTCCGGACTTCATGTCGCGTACCCGGGTGCTGCGGCCGGGGCCGGGCACGGTGGACGGCCGGGCCTGGTCCGGGTACGCGCCGGTCACGGCCGTGGAGGTGACCTTCGACGGCGGTACGACCTGGGTGCCGGCGGCCCTCGACGAGCCGACCGGAGGCGCGTGGGCGTGGCGGCGCTGGCACGTCGAGTGGCACCCGACGCCGGGGCGGCACGTGCTGGGTGCGCGGGCGACGGACGCCTCGGGCCGGACCCAGCCGGTCGAACAGCCGTGGAACCGGGGCGGCTTCGCGAACAACCTGGTGCAGCGGGTCGAGGTGGTGGTGCTGGCGGAGTGATCCGCCGCCGGCGGCGGGTGGCTTCCTGCCGCCCCGCCGTCCGGCCGGTCAGCCGCCGAATCCGGAATCTGCGGGAAGCGAGATGTCGGGCTTTTCCAGCTCTTCTACATTGACGTCCTTGAACGTCATCACTCGAACATTCTTGACAAACCGGGCAGGGCGGTACATGTCCCACACCCACGCGTCGTGCATCTCGACCTCGAAGTAGACCTCGCCGTCGGAGTTACGCACGTGCAGGTCGACCTGGTTGGCCAGGTAGAAGCGGCGCTCGGTCTCCACCACGTAGGAGAACTGGCGGACAATGTCGCGGTACTCCCGGTAGAGCTGCAGCTCCATCTCGGTCTCGTACTTTTCGAGATCTTCGGCGCTCATCGCTCTCCGCCTTCCATGACCACATCTTCCCCCACCGGCGCCGGAGGTCGCGGCTGCTCGCCCAACGCCACGCCGACGGTACCCCCTGGCGCGCCCGAGCGCTCCATCGGCTCGTCCCGGCCGCCGACGAGCGCCTCGCCCGAGCCGCCGAACAGCGCCTCGCCCGGGCTCCCGCCGAACAGCTCGTCCGGGCCGCCCGCGGTCGGGCGGCGGGAGCGCGGCGGGCGGCCGTCCCGCCCGGAGACGGTGGCCACGTTCACGTACGAGAAGCGGTGCTCCCGGCACGGCCCGCGCTCCCGCAGCGCGGCGGTGTGCTCCGGCGTGATGTAGCCCTTGTGCTCGGCGAAGCCGTAGCCCGGATACCGCTCGTCCAGCTCGATCATGAGCCGGTCCCGGGTGACCTTGGCGAGCACGCTGGCCGCCGCCACGCAGGCGGCCACCCGGTCCCCCTTCCAGACCGCCAGCCCCGGCACGTCCAGGCCGTCGACGCCGAAGCCGTCGGTCAACACGTACTCGGGACGGGTGGCCAGCGAGGCGAGCGCCCGGCGCAGCGCGGCGAGATTGCACACGTGCAGCCCGCGCGCGTCGACCTCGGCGGCGGGAATGACCACCACCGCGTACGCCAGGGCCCGCGCCACCACCTCGTCGTAGACCCGCTCCCGGCTGGCCGCGGTGAGCAGCTTCGAGTCGGCCAACCCCTCGATCTCGCCGCGCCGGCCCTCGGGCAGCACCGCCGCGGCGGCCACCAGCGGTCCGGCGCAGGCACCCCGGCCGGCCTCGTCGGCGCCGGCCACGTGTCGGAAGCCCCGCCGTTGCAGGGCCCGCTCGAGGGCGTAGAGGCCACCGTCGCGGCGCACCACCGTGCGCGGGGGCGTCAGCACGGCGCACCTCCGGCGGCCGACCCGGCCAGCACGGCGACGAGCCGGTCCGGCAGATCCGGCGGGTAGTAGCGCTCGGCGGTGGCGGCGAGCTCCGCCACCGACCACCAGCGGTGGCCGGCGACGCTGACCCGCTCGACCTCGTCGAAGCCCGTCGTGTCGACCTCCCAGCCGGGCACCCGGAACAGGAAGAACTCCTGCTCCTGCCGGTACCAGACACCGTCGAACGGGAACTCGATCGTCTCGGCCCACACCGGCGTACCCAGCTCGGCCGGGGCCACCCGCAGCCCGGTCTCCTCGGCCAGCTCGCGGGCCGCGCCCTCGGCCGGGCTCTCCCCGGCGTGCAGACCGCCGCCGGGGGTGAACCAGTAGGCGTGCCCCGGCCGGCCCGGGTCGGTGCCGGCGAAGAGCAGCACCCGGTCGGACGCGTCGACCAGCAGCACGCGAGCCGCACGACGAGGGGTGTAGACGCTCACCGCCCCAGCCTGCCAGACGCCTCCGACGAACGCCCACGCGCTCCGGGGTCAGGAATTCGGGATCCCGTCGAACTGCTTCGGGACGGTGAGCCAGGTCGCCCGGCTGGGCGGCCAGAAGATCGTGAAGGCCCGGCCGACCACCTGGTCCTCGGGGATGGTGGCCTCGTTGATGTCCTCGCGGGACTGCTGCCAGTGCTCGAGGGAGTCGCCGGAGGCCTCCCGGTGGTCGCCCATCACCCAGAGCCGCCCCTTCGGCACGGTGATGTCGAAGTCCTGGTCGGCCGGCTTGTTGCCAGGGAAGATGAACGGCTCGTCGATCGGCTTGCCGTTGATGACCAGCCGCTCCTGCGGGCCGCTGCGGTCGCAGCAGACCACGTGGTCGCCGCCGACACCGATCACCCGCTTGATGAAGTCCTCGCCCGCGGGGTTGCCGCTCCAGGAGGTGGGGGCCTTGAAGACGATCACCTCGCCCCGGTGCGGCGAACGGAAGTCGTAGACCAGCTTGTTGACCAGCACCCGATCGTCGATCTTGAGAGTGTTCTCCATGGACGGGGACGGGATGAAGAAAGTCTGCAGCACGAAGGCACGTACCAGCACTGCGACCAGGATCGCCACGCCCAGGAGGATGGGCAGCTCCTTCCAGAAGGAGCTGCGCGGCTTTTCGGTCTGCTCGTCGATCACGGGAGGAGCCTACGTTGCCGGGCATGGCGCGGTCGCCCCGAACGCGCGAGAACGGAGAGCGCGGCCGTAACCGGGATGACCAGGACCACACCGCCCACCGGGTCGGGATCCACCGGGACGGGCCGGGCCGGCGCCGCGTCGGGTCGTGGCAGCTCGGCGAAGGTCTGCGGGACGGGCAGGGTGCTCCACCGCTGCGACGGCCAGACGATCATGAAGGCCCGACCGATCACGTTCTCGATCGGCACCGGGCCCTGGCACCGGGCGTCCTGCGAGACCAGCCGGTGGTCGCCCATCACGAAGATCTGCCCCGGCGGCACCACCACCTCGGTGAACTGCCGGGAGCGGCACTCCTTCGCGTTCGGCGGCAGCTCGACCGGCGAATCCTCGGACACGTACGCCCGTTCGTCCAGCGGCACCCCGTTGACCACGACCCGGCCCTGGTCGCAGCACCAGATCCGGTCGCCGGGCACGCCGATGACCCGTTTGATGAAGTCCTTCTCGCCGGGACGGCTGATCCCGATCAGGTCACCGAGGGTCCGGCCGATCCGGCCGACGACATTGGTCGGTGGCACCGGGGCCTCCTGGGCCACCCACTTGTCGGTGCCCCGGAAGACCACCACCTCGCCGCGGACCGGGTCGCGGACGTCGTAGACGACCTTGTTGACCAGCACCCGGTCGCCGATGAGGAGGGTGTTCTCCATCGACCCGGAGGGGATGAAGAACGCCTGGAGCAGGAAGGTGCGGATCAGCACGGCCAGGCAGAACGCGACGACCAGCAGCAGGGGCAGTTCCTGCCAGAGGGGCATCTGCCGGCGGGTGCGCCGGGTCCGCCGGCGCCACGGGTCGACGGTGCCGTCCTCGTCAAGCATCTGCACCATGCCACTCTCCGGTCCGCGGAAACGACACTACCGCCCGGGAGTCTCGCCGGGAGACCCCACGGGCGGTAGCGGACCGCTGTGCCACCGCGAGCGAGCGCGGCGCGCCGACCTCCTGCGCCCGTACGACCAGGGTAGTGGGCTCCGGTCGATACGACATACGGGCCGGTCAGGCGGCGTTGCGAGCCGAAAGTCAGCTCGCCGGCTGCTTCTCGCGCAGCTCCTTGATCTTGGCCTTCTTGCCACGCAGCTCGCGCAGGTAGTAGAGCTTGGCGCGCCGCACGTCACCGCGGGTCACGACCTCGATCCGGTCGATGGCCGGGCTGTTCACCGGGTAGGTCCGCTCCACACCCACACCGAAGCTGACCTTGCGGACCGAGAAGGTCTCGCGCAGACCGTCACCCTGGCGACGGATGACGACGCCCTGGAAGATCTGGACCCGGGACCGGTTGCCCTCGACAACCCGCGCGTGCACCTTGACGGTGTCACCGGCACGGAAGTCGGGGATGTCGGCACGCTTCGACTGGGCGTCAAGGGCGTCCAGGATGTTCATCGCTGCGTCCTCGTGAGGCTCACGGCGCACCGTCAGTCGATGCGCGAATGGGTGATTCTGACCCCCGGGTGGTGGACGGCGACGCCGACCCCGGTCGAGGGTCCTCGCAGCCGCCCACGGCGTGAACGGATGCGGCAACCCCTCTACTTTGCCACATCCCCCGACGGCAGCTGAAATCCGCCCCGGTCCAACGCCGCCCGGTCCCGCTTGTCCAGGCTCTCCGGCGGCAGCGCGGCGAGCATGTCGGGGCGGCGGGCGGCCGTACGCAGCAGCGCCTCGTCGCGCCGCCAGCGGGCGATCCGCCCGTGGTCGCCGGAGCGGAGCACCTCCGGCACCTCGTGCCCGCGCCAGGTCGCCGGCTTGGTGTACATCGGCGCCTCCAGCAGGCCGTGGGCGTGCGACTCCTCGTCCAGCGATCCGGCGTTGCCGAGCACCCCGGGCAGCAGCCGGGTGACCGCCTCCAGGATCACCAGCACGGCCACCTCGCCGCCGAAGAGCACGTAGTCCCCGAGGGAGACCTCGGTCACCCGCATCCGGGTCGCCGCGTGGTCGAGCACCCGCTGGTCGATGCCCTCGTACCGGCCGCAGGCGAAGAGCAGGTGCGACTCGGCGGCCAGCTCGTACGCCATGGCCTGGGTGAACCGGACGCCGGCCGGCGACGGCACCAGCAGCCGGGGCGGCGGCGCCTCCACCGGCGCGAGGGCGTCCAGCACCTCACCCCAGGGCTCCGGCCGCATCACCATGCCGGGACCGCCACCGTAGGGCGTGTCGTCGACCGTGCGGTGCACGTCGTGGGTCCAGGCCCGCAGATCGTGTACGGCCAGCCGCAGCGTGCCGTGCGCCCGGGCCTTGCCGATCAGCGACAGGTCCAGCGGGGCGAAGTACTCGGGAAAGATCGACACGACGTCGACGCGCATGCGGGGCTGACTCCAACTAGAGGTCGAGCAGGCCACCGGGCGGGTCGACGACGACGCGACCGCCGGCGAGATCCACCTCGGGCACGATCGCCTTGACGAACGGGATCAGCGCCGTACGCCCCTCGGGGCGGCGCAGCACCAGCAGGTCGGAGGCGGGCGCGTGGTCGATCCGGGCCACCTCGCCCAGCCGCTCGCCGGCCGGCGTGACCACGGCGAGGCCGACGAGCTGGTGGTCGTGGAACTCCTCCGGGTCCTCCGGCGGCGCGAGGTCGCCGCTGTCCACCCCGAGCAGGGTGCCGCGCAGCGCCTCGGCGACGTCGCGGCCCAGCACGCCCTCGAAGGCGACCAGCAGCCGGCCCTGGTGCCAGCGCGCGGACTCGACGGTCAGCTCCCCCGGCACCTGGTAGGCCCCGGGCGACGGGGGCGCGACCGCCCCTGGCATGGCGCGCAGCACCATGCCAGGGGCGAAACGTGCTTCGGGCTCGTCGGTCCGCACCTCCACGGTGACCTCACCGCGGATCCCGTGCGGCTTGCCGATCCTGCCGACGACGAGAAGCATCAGTACGAGTCGACGATGTCGACGCGTACCCCGCGTCCGCCGACGGAGCCGATCACCTGGCGCAGCGCCTTGGCGGTCCGGCCGGACCGCCCGATCACCGTGCCGAGGTCCTCCGGGTGCACGCGGACCTCGAGCCGCTTGCCCCGGCGGGAGTCGACGAGCCGCACCCGGACGTCGTCCGGGTGGTCGACGATTCCCTTGACCAGGTGCTCCAGGGCGGGACGCAGCGCCATGTCAGGCCTGCTCGCCGGACTCGACACCGGTCTGCTCCTCGGCCTTCGGCGCCTCGGCCTCCGGCTTCGCGGCCTCCGGCTTCGCGGCCTTCTTGGCCGGCTTGGCCGGGGTCTCCGCCAGGCCGGCGGCGGCCTTCGCCTCGGCCTCGTACGCCGCCTTCCGGTCGGCCCGCTCCGCGGCGACCTTCAGCGGCGGCGGGGCCGGCAGGCCCTTGAACTTCTGCCAGTCGCCGGTCAGCTCCAGCAGACGCTGCACCGCCTCGCTCGGCTGCGCGCCGACGGACAGCCAGTACTGGACCCGCTCCGACTTGACCTCGATCACCGAAGGGTCCTCCTTCGGCTGGTACACACCGACGAACTCGATCGCGCGGCCGTCACGCTTGGTGCGCGAGTCGGCGACGACGATGCGGTACTGCGGGTTGCGGATCTTGCCCATCCGCAGGAGCCGGATCTTTACGGCCACAGTTGTTTCGCTCCTGTTGCGATCTCACCGGCCCGGTACGGGCGGTGTGGCGGGTGAGCGCCGACCGGCACAGTGGGGTTGGGCCGGAGACTGCTCGGTCAACTGGCGACGCGCCCGGGTTAGAGGGCGCCGGACGCGCGCCGGATACCAGCCAACCATTCTGCCAGATCCGGCCCCGATCTCTCACACCGGACCCGGACCGGGAACTCCGACGTCAACCTCCGGGTGACGTACGACATGGTCAGCGGAGGGGCGGCCGGTCCCAGCCCGGCGGCAGCTTGTCCGGTATATCCCATTCGGTGGGCGGAGTGAAGTCGCACCAGGTGCCGTCGAACGGGAACTCCCCCGCCTCGGCGAGCCGGATCACCCGCTCCCCCTCGGCGCGCACCGCCTTCTCGTCGGTCACCCAGTAGTGGTCCGGGAAGGCCAGGCGCTCGACGAACTCCTCCTCGTCCTTCCACGCCCAACTGAGGTCGGGACGGACCACCACGTCCAGGTCCTGGTCCACCACGTCGACCCCGGCCACCGGGCCGTCGTCCCAGCGGACGCCGGGCTCCTCCAGGTTGACGTACCAGTTCTTGAACCGGCCCCGCTCGTCGCGGAACCACCAGACGGAGTGGGCCGCGCCGGTGGGCAGGAACTTGAGCACCGGCGGCCCGTTCCAGCGCCCCTGTGCCAGCCGGTAGCGGGACGTGATCCACTCGGCGAAGGGCATGGCCCGCATGCCCAGCCCCGCCGCGGTCACCTCGTTCGCCACCGGAGTGTCCCGGGCGACCCAGAGCAGCAGGCCCCGGTCGTCGTCGAGGACCACGCGGGCCGACCGGACCCAGCCGATCCGGCCGTGCCGCACGTTCCGGTGCATGATCACTCGACCCGGCTCGAACCGCACGTCACCACCCCCGACGGTTAGCAGGGGCCCCCTCCTCTACCGCAGGCGTTAAGAAGGGGACCTTCCTTACGCCTCAGTAGGCGCGGGACAGAACGGCGACCAGGTCCGGCTCGTCCTCGGAGTCCGGCACCGAGCCGTCCGCGCGGAGGAGGCAACGGACGGTGACGCCCTGGCCGTTCGCCTCGGCCTCGCCCTCGACGCCGACCGCCGACCACGGGACCTTGGCCCAGCCGGTGGCGGCCGCCTCGATCGCCTCGGCCAGGGTCGCGACCTCGGTGGTGCGGGACTGCCGGAACGCGAGGGCCTGGTCGTACAGGGCCTGCTGGTCGGCCTCCAGCGCGGCGAGGACCGCGCCGACCACGTCGGCCACCGGCGTCGCCGCCTTCGAGCCGTCCGTACGCCGGACCACCACCGCGTTGCCGGCGGCCAGGTCCCGGGGGCCGACCTCGACGCGCACCGGGTAGCCGCGCAGCTCGGCGTCAACGGCCCGGCGGCCGAACGCGGTGTCGGTCCGGTCGTCCAGCGCGACCCGGACACCGGCGTCGCGCAGCGCGTCGCGGAGCTTGGCCGCCGCCTCGCTCACGCCCTCGCCGTCCTTGACGATCATCACGTACGCCTGGACCGGCGCCAGCTTCGGCGGCACCCGCAGGCCGTTGTCGTCGCCGTGGCACATGATCAGACCGCCGAGCATCCGGGTCGACGTGCCCCAGGAGGTGGTCCAGGCGTGCTCCCGGCCGCCCTCGGCCGAGGAGAAGCTGATGTCGAACGCTTTGGCGAAGTTCTGCCCCAGCTCGTGGCTGGTGCCCATCTGCAGCGCCTTGCCGTCACCCATCATGCCTTCGCAGGTGTAGGTGGCGGTGGCGCCGGCGAACCGCTCGCGGGCGGTCTTCAGGCCGACCACCACCGGAATGCCGAGCACGTTGACCATCAGGTCCTCGTACGCCTCGTGCAGGATCTTGCGGGCGTAGGCCCGGGCATCCTCGCGGGTAGCGTGTGCGGTGTGCCCCTCCTGCCAGAGGAACTCGCTGGTGCGCAGGAAGATCCGGGGCCGCAGCTCCCAGCGGACCACGTTCGCCCACTGGTTGAGCAGCAGCGGCAGGTCCCGGTACGAGTCGATCCACTTGGCCATGAACTCGCCGATCACCGTCTCGCTGGTGGGGCGGACCACCACCGGCTCGGCGAGCTGCTTGCCGCCGCCGTGGGTGACCACGGCCAGCTCCGGCGAGAAGCCCTCGACGTGCTCGGCCTCACGCTTGAGGTAGCTCTCCGGGATGAAGAGCGGGAAGTACGCGTTCTCCGCGCCGGCCGCCTTGATCCGGGCGTCCATCTCCGCCTGCATCCGCTCCCAGATGGCGTAGCCCGCCGGTCGGATGACCATGGTGCCCCGCACCGGGCCGTTGTCGGCCAGCTTCGCCTTGGCGATCAGGTCCTGGTACCAGCGGGGAAAGTCCTCCGCACGGGGAGTGAGCACGCGTGCCATGACCGCACATCCTATGCGCCCCGCGACGGGCGTCGCGATCGGGCGCGCCCGCGCCGGGCGGCCGGCGGTGGGATCGGGCCGGACGGGGCAGCTGAGAGGGGCTAGCATCTGCGCCCATGCCTTCGCTGCGCTCGCTGTTCGGCCGTGCCGCCGAGCCCGCTCCGCTGCCGTACCCGCCGGCCTCGCCGGAGGGCCTGGCCGCCCGGTGGGTGCGCTGGGCGGCGGCGCACGGGCCGACGACGGACCCGATCGACGACACCACCGGCGAGGACGCCGGGCACCACCAGCCGGACGACGTCTGGTTCCTGGCCGGCACGTACGGCGGGACGGTGCGGCGGCGCTGCGCGATCCCCGCCGGACGGCCGCTCTTCTTCCCCGCGTTCAACATCTGGCAGGTCGGCTCCGCCCCGGGCGAGGTGCCGGTGGTCGGCGGGGCGACCGGGCACGCCAAGCTCGACGACGAGCGGCTGCCGCTCGCCACCATCGGCACGCCGACCCCCTTCGAGGTACGGGGCGCCTTCCGCAACGCCGTCACCGGCCGGTCCCGGCCGTACCCGGTCACCTGCTGGGGGCTCTGGGCGAGCCTGCCGCCGCCGGCCCCCGGCGAGCACGAGCTGACCTTCGGCGGCAGCGACGGCGGCGAGTTCTCGGTGCGGGCGAAGTACCGGCTGGTCGTGAGCTGAGCCGCCCCGGCGGCTGCGGTCAGCGCAGGACGCGGCCGCGCAGGACGATGCGGGACGGGGCGCGGACCACCCGGAGGTCGCGGCGCGGATCCTCGGGATAGACGACCAGGTCGGCGAGGCCCCCCTCGACCAGGCCGGGGAAGCCGAGCCACTCCCGGGCCCGCCAGGAGGCGGCGGCGAGGACGTCCTCGGCGGACATGCCCGCCCGCTCGTGCAGCAGCAGCATCTCCTCGGCGGCCAGCCCGTGGTCGATCCCCCCGCCGGCATCGGTGCCGACGTAGATCGGCACGCCCGCCTCGTACGCGGCGCGGACCACGTCGGGGAAGCCGTCCCGCAGGGCGAGCATGTGGTCGGCGTAGCCGGGGAACTTGGGGCGGGCCTGGTCGGCGATGTGACCGAAGGTCTGTATGTTGATCATCGTGGGGACGAGCGCGGTGCCCTGGCGGGCCATCAGGTCGACCAGGTCCAGGCTGAGCCCGGTCCCGTGCTCCACCGAGTCCACCCCGGCCCGCACCATGATCTCCACGGCCGACTCGCTGAAGGTGTGCACCGCGGCGCGCACCCCGGCGGCGTGCGCGGCGGCGACGGCGGCGGTCATGGTGTCGGCGTCCCAGGCCGGCGCGAGGTCGCCCACGCCGCGGTCGATCCAGTCGCCGACCAGCTTGACCCAGCCGTTGCCGGCGGCGGCCTGCTCGGCCACCACCGCGGCCACCTCGGCCGCACCGACCTCCACCCCGATGTCCCGCAGGTAGCGCTTCGGCGGCGCGACGTGCCGGCCGGCGCGGGCCAGTCGCGGCAGTTCCGGGTCGTCGTCGAGCTCCGGGTACGGGTACGGCGAGCCGGCGTCCCGGATGGCGAGCACCCCGGCGTCCCGGTCGATCCGCGCCAGCTCCCGGGCCTGGTCGAGGGAGGTGATCGGGGCGCCGCCCCGGGCGATGCCGATGTGACAGTGGGCGTCGGTCAGGCCGGGGAGCACGAAGCCGCCGTCGGCGACGGTCTCCGCGCCGGGCACCCGCTCGAAGGTGACCCGGTCGCCGACCAGCCAGATGTCCCGGACCTCGTCGTCGGGCAGGAGCACACCGCGCACATGCAGAGCCATGCGCACAGTCCTACCGGATCACTCTTCCTCGGCGGCGAGCAGGTCGGTGCGCCGGGCGGTCAGGGCGGGCAGGTCGACGGAGACCTTCCACGGCCGCTCGGTGACGAACAGGTCCTCGGCGTGGGTGAGCTGGTCGTACTCTCGGACCGCGCCGAGCGCGTACTCGGTCAGCGTGATCCGCTCCTGGAGCGGGTCGACCACCCAGTAGGAGCGGACGCCGGCGTGCGCGTAGAGCTTCGCCTTGTCGTACATGTCGCGGAAGGTGGAGGTCGGCGAGACGACCTCGACGGCGAGCAGGGCGTCCTCGACCGGCACGGGCGACCGGTCGGCGTGCTTGCGGCGGATGACGACCACGTCGGGACGCGGCTCGTTGCGGCGGTCGACCCGCATCGAGAGGTCGATGCTGACCAGGTACTCCGGCGGGCAGTTGACTTCGAGGGCCAGCAGCAGACGGACACAGAGGTCTTGGTGCACGGCAGTCGGCGACGGCACGATCAACCTTCCGTTGATCAGTTCGTACGGAAGGTCCTTCGGCAGGTCGCCGAGGTCGTCGACCGTCCACTCGTGCCGCTCGGGCAGGATCGGCGCCGCGGTCATGACTTCTCCTTCCAGAGGGCGACACGACCCTAGGTGCTGATCATGTCGCCCGCCGTCACCGACACGTTAGCGAGGGTGCTTGTCGCCACCCTTGCCGAGCTTGTTGAAGTCGATCTTCGGGAGCTTGAAGCCCGGCGGCAGGCCCTGGCCACCCGCCAGGTCACCCGGGTCCAGGCCCGGCGGGAGCTGCGGCATGCCGCCCGGGAAGCCGCCACCCGGCAGCCCCGCCCCGGTACGCGGCCGACCGCCACCCTTGGTGCCCTTACGCTTGTTCTTCGGGGACTTGGTCGCCTTGCGCCGGCCGGCGCCGGGCAGGCCCATCATGCCGCCCATCTGCTTCATCATCTTCTGCGCGTCGGCGAAGCGGTTGAGCAGCTGGTTGACATCCATCACGGCGACGCCGGAGCCGTTGGCGATCCGGGCCCGCCGGGAGCCGTTGATGATCTTCGGGTTGGTCCGCTCAGCCGGGGTCATCGAGCGGATGATCGCGGTGACCCGGTCGAAGTGCTTGTCGTCGAGCTCGGCGAGCTGGTCCTTCATCTGCCCCATGCCGGGCATCATGGCCAGGACGTTGGCGATGGGGCCCATCCGCCGCACCGCGATGAGCTGGTCGAGGAAGTCCTCCAGGGTGAAGGTCTCGCCGCCCATCAGCTTGGCGGTCATCTTCTCCTTCTGATCGGCGTCGAAGGCCGCCTCGGCCTGCTCGATCAGAGTGAGGACGTCGCCCATGCCGAGGATCCGGCTGGCCATCCGGTCGGGGTGGAAGACGTCGAAGTCCTCCAGCTTCTCGCCGGTGGAGGCGAAGAGGATCGGCTGGCCGGTGACCTCCCGGACCGACAGCGCGGCACCACCGCGGGCGTCGCCGTCGAGCTTGGAGAGGACCACGCCGGTGATGCCCACGCCGTCGCGGAACGCCTCGGCGGTGCGTACCGCGTCCTGGCCGACCATCGCGTCGATGACGAAGATGACCTCGTCGGGCTGGACCGCGTCACGGATGTCGGCGGCCTGCTGCATCATCTCGGCGTCGATACCGAGCCGACCGGCGGTGTCGACGATCACAATGTCCCGGGCCGCCCGCCGGGCGTGCTCGATCGAGTCGCGCGCCACCCGCACCGGGTCGCCGACGCCGTTGCCGGGCTCCGGGGCGTACACCTCGACGCCGGCCCGACCACCGAGCACCTGGAGCTGCCCGACGGCGTTGGGGCGCTGGAGGTCGGCGGCGACCAGCAGCGGCTGGTGGCCCTGGGACTTGAGCCAGCGGGCCAGCTTGCCGGCGAGGGTGGTCTTACCGGAACCCTGGAGACCGGCCAGCATGACCACGGTCGGCGGGTGCTTGGCGAACTGGAGCCGCCGCCCCTCGCCACCGAGGATGGCGATCAGCTCCTCGTTGACGATCTTGACGATCTGCTGTGCCGGGTTCAGCGCCTGGGAGACCTCGGCCCCGCGGGCCCGCTCCTTGACGTTCGCGATGAAGCCCTTGACCACCGGCAGGGCGACGTCGGCCTCCAGCAACGCCATCCGGATCTCGCGCGCGGTGGCGTCGATGTCGGCGTCGGTGAGCCGGCCCTTGCCGCGGAGCTTGGTGAAGATCCCGGACAGGCGGTCACTCAAGGTGTCAAACACGCGAACATCCCGTTTGTCGTTTTCGGCGAGCACAAGTCAGCCGGCGCGCACAAGGCCGGCTACCCGCAAGGGTAACGGTCCCACTCCCCCGCTGCTTCCCACCGGCCCGACCCCCGTCGCGAGATCACGGTGGTCAGGCTGCATCGCAGGTCGGGCCGGACGTGCCCGCTCGACCAGCCTGGCGGACGGCGCGCGGCGGGCGGGGGCGGGCGAGAGTCGGCTATGACATCAGCTCCAAAGCGTCCGACCGGCCCAGCCGGCTTCGGACCCAGGCCGGCGGCGGATGGCGGGGTCAGGCGGGCCGGGCGAGCAGCGCGACGATCTCCGCGGCGACCTCCGCCGGGGTACGGCCGTGGTTGTCGATCTCAAGCGTGTGCGGCTCCCGATCGGCGAGACCACTCAGCTCGGCCAGCGCCCGCGCGACGTGCCGATGCCGCCAGCCGTGGGCGGCCGCCTCGACCCGGTCGCCGTCGATCCGGTCGCGGAGCACCGGCTCCGGCACCCGCAGCACCACCTGCCACACCGGCACCCCCCGATCCCGCAGGCCGCCGAGCACCTCGGCCCGGTAGTCGGGCCGCAACAGGGTCATCGGAACCACCACCGGCGCGCTGCCCCGGGCCGCCAGCCAGGCAACCCGGACCGTCCACCGCCGCCAGGCGGCCAGGTCCTGGTAGTCGCCGGTGGGGACCGGCCGAATTCGCCGCAGCACCGCACCGACCCACTCCGGGTCGAACCGGCGCGCACCGGGCAGCGCCCGGCACAGCTCGGCCGACACCGTCGTCTTCCCCGCCCCGAAGGCGCCGTTCAGCCAGACGATCACGACACCACCAGCCCCGACTGGTACGCGAAGACCACCAGCTGCGCCCGGTCCCGGGCACCCAGCTTGACCATGGCCCGGCTGACGTGGGTACGCGCGGTGGCCGGGCTGACCACCAGCCGCTCGGCGATCTCGCCGTTGCTCAGCCCCTCGCCGACCAGCCCGACCACCTCCCGCTCCCGGTCGGTGAGGGTGCCCAACCGCGGGTGCGGTCGGGGCACCCGGGCCGGCCGGATGGCGAACTCCCGGACCACCCGCCGGGTCACCGACGGCGACAGCAGCGCCTCCCCCTCGGCGACCAGCCGGATCGCCCGCAGCAGCTCGGCCGGGCGGGTGTCCTTGGTCAGGAAGCCGCTGGCGCCGTGGCGGAGCGCGTCGAAGACGTACTCGTCCAGCTCGAAGGTGGTCAGGACGACCACCCGCGTGCCGGCCAGCGCGGGGTCGGCCACGATCCGCCGGGTCGCCTCGATGCCGTCGACACCCGGCATCCGGACGTCCATCAGCACCACGTCGGGGCGTTCCCGGCGGGCCAGCTCGACCGCGGCGAGCCCGTCGGCCGCCTCGCCCACCACCGCGAGGTCGTCCTCGCTCTCCACCAGGGCACGCAGCCCGATCCGGACCAGGTCCTGGTCGTCGGCGAGCAACACCCGGATCATGCGACCTCCTCCGCCGGCAGTGTGGCGTACACCCGGAAGCCGCCGCCGGGGCCGGGGCCGGCGGCGAACGACCCGCCCAGCACGGTCACCCGCTCCCGCATGCCGACCAGGCCGTACCCGCCGGCCGGCGCCGGCCCGACGGCCGGGCCGCGCCCGGTGTCGGTGACCTCGACGGTCACCTCGGCCGGGGCGTAGCGGATCCGGACGGTGGCGGTGGCCGGACCGGCGTGGCGCAGCACGTTGGTCAACGACTCCTGCACCACCCGGTACACGGTCAGGTCCACGGCGACCGGGAGCGGGCGCGGCTCCCCGGTGATCTCGACGTCGACCGGCACCCCGGCACCGGCCAGCCGGTCCCGCAGCTGCGGCAGCTGGGCCAGTCCGGGGCTGGGAGAGCGCTCGTCGACCGCCTCGTCGCGCCGGACCACGGTGAGCGTCACCCGCAGCTCGTCCAGGGCCTCCTTGCTGGTCCGGCTGATCGCGGTCAGCGCCGCCTCGGCCTGTTCGGGCTTTCTCGCCAGCAGGTGCAGGGCGATCTCCGCCTGCATGTGGATGGCGGCCAGGCCGTGGCCGACCACGTCGTGCACCTCCCGGGCGACCCGGAGCCGCTCGGCGTCGGCCAACCGGCGGGCCTCGTCCATCCGCTTCCGGGCCGCATTCTCCCGGCCCAGGCGGGCCGTGGTTCCGACCGTGGCCCCGATCGCGAAGGGCACCACCACCCAGGCGGCGACCGGCATCAGGCCGTCCAGGCCGGTCGGGCGTGCCCCGACGAAGACGTGCGCCAGCAGCCCCACCAGCGCGCCCGCGCCGGCCAGCGCCGCGATCCGGACCGGCCGGTACGCGGCGACCGTGTAGACCGCGACGAAGAACGAGATCAGGATCGGCCCGTACGGGTAGCCGAGCACCAGGTACGCCGCGGTCGCCGCGGTGACCACGGCCAGGGTGGCGAGCGGCCACCGCCGCCGTCCGGCCAGGGCGAGCGCGGCCACCACGACCAGCGGATACGTGGCCCGGCCGGTGCCCACCCCCTGGTTGAGGCCGGCCGGCCCGGTGCCGAGCAGCCCGAAGACGACCAGGGCCAGGGCGACCAGGGCGTCGAAGACGCCGTCACGCCCGCCGCTCCGGTTCCGGTCCACGCCGTTCCTCCCCGCTCGGCTCAGCCGATGTCCCGGCGGCGCAGCAGCGCCGCGCCCACCGCCGCGAACGCGACGAGGTAGACCGCCACCACCACCGCCGCCTGCCCGCCGCCGACCGTCACCGCGACCCCCGGGGTGTCCCCGGCGGCGCCGAGCGCCGCCGCCAGCGACCCGGCGTTCGGGCCGGGCAGCCCCTTCTGCAGCTGGGCCACCCAGTCGAGCAGGGGCGCGGCGAGCGCGGCGAGCAGGTTCTGCACCGCGAGCATCCAGACCAGCCCCAGCCCGACGGGCAGCGCCACCGCCCGCAGCGCGACGGCGAGCACCGCACCGAGCATGGCCCACATCGTGGCGACGAGCCACCCCGCGCCGATCCCGGTGAGCAGGTCGCCGGCCGACGGCCAGTGGACCGACTGGGCCTCGGCGACCGCGATCAGCAGGCTCGCCACCGCGCCGACGGCGAAGATCGAGAGCACCACGACGAGGGCGGCGGCTGCCAGGACGAGCAGCTTGCCCGCGTACACCTCCAGCCGGGTGGGGCCCTGGGTGAGCACGGTCTTCCAGGTGCCCCAGGCGTACTCGCCGCCGACGGTGAGCACGCCGAGGATCAGCACGATCGCGCCCAGGAAGACCGGCAGCCCGCCGAGCGAGTTCCCGACCAGCCGGTCGGGCAGCAGCATCGGCAGGGTCCGGTCGGTGTTCGGACCGGTCGTCCCGCCGGCGATGCTCGCGTACGGGAAGACGTAGGTGAAGATCAGCGCGAGCACCAGCGTGATGGCCAGCAGCAGCCAGGACGCCGGCCGGCGGATCAGCTTGACCGCCTCGGCCCGGAAGCTACGCGACATCGGCCGTTCCCTTCTCGATGAGTTCGAAGAAGACCTGTTCCAGGTCCCGCTCCCGGCAGCACAGTTCCCGCACCGCCACGCCGTCACCGACCAGCTCGGCGTTGAGCCAGGCGGCCCGGTCCGGCCCGACGGACAGCTCCAGCCCGCCGTCCACCACCCGGACCCGCTCGGCGCCGACCAGCTCACGGGCCCGCGCCGCCGCCCGGTCGAGCGGGTCGGCGAGCACCCGCAGCACGGCCGCGCCGCGCAGCTCGGCGACGCTGCCCTCGGCGATCAACCGCCCCCGGGAGATCACCCCGACCCGGTCGCAGACCTGCTCGACCTCGCCGAGCAGGTGGCTGGAGACCAGCACCGTGCAGCCGGCCGCGCCGAGCCGGCGGATCAGCGTGCGCATGTCCGCCATGCCGGCCGGGTCGAGGCCGTTGGTCGGCTCGTCCAGGATCAGCAGCCGCGGATCCTTGAGCAGGGCGGCGGCCACGCCGAGCCGCTGTTTCATGCCCAACGAGTAGCCGGCGTACCGGTCGCCGGCCCGGTCGGCGAGGTCGACCAGGTCGAGCACCGTTGCCACCCGGTCCGCGCCGACCCCGGCGTAGCGGGCCAGCACCCGCAGGTTGTCCCGCCCGGACAGGTACGGGTAGAAGGCCGGTCCCTCGATCAGCGCCCCGACCCCGGTGAGCCGGCCGGCGCCGGGCGGCCGGCCGAGCAGCCGTACCGCGCCGGCGGTGGGACGGACCAGCCCGAGCAGCATGCGCAGGGTGGTGGTCTTGCCGGCGCCGTTCGGGCCGAGGAAGCCGTACACCTCGCCCGGGTGGACGGTCAGGTGGAGATCATCGACGGCGATCAGCGGGCCGTACCGCTTGGTCAGCCCTTCGGTGTGCACTGGCAGGTTCATGCCCCGAGCGTGCCGCTCCCCGGGTCGCGCATCGTCCCCCAGCAAGCGACCCCCCGCCTACGCTCCGGGACGTATCCCCCGGGCCGATGGTGAGAGGGGCCCCTTCGCTACCGGATGCGCCGACAAGGGCAGATTTCCTTACCCGGCGGCGAGGACGGCGGCCTCGATGCGGGCGCGGTCCGCCGCCGAGGGCCAACCGCCGACCAGGTAGAACGCGTCGACCACGTCGCCGCCGAGGGTGGAGATCCGGGCCGCCCGCACCTGGGCGCCGGCCTCGTCGAGCGCGCAGGTGACCCGGTAGAGCAGCCCGGCCGCGTCGGCGGCGCGCAGCTCCAGCAGCACGGCGCCGGTGGCCGCCTCGCGGTGCCAGACCACCCGGGGTGCGGCACCCTGGTCGCGGGCGGCGAGGGCCCGCCCACGCAGCCGCTGGCTGACCGAGACGTCGCCGGTGACCGCGCGGCGCAGGTCGGCGGCGAGCGCGACGGGGTCGGGCGCGAGGCCGTAGCGGGGCTGCACCCGGCACTCGACCAGGGCCCGGCCGTCGACGGTGGCGGCGTCCGCCGAGATCACCTCCAGCCGGTGCAGCGCCAGGCAGCCGGCCACCGTCGCGAGCAGGCCCCGCCGGTCCGCGGCGGCCACCGACACCCGGTCGTCGGCCAGGTGTACGGCCGGCAGCGGCCCCGCCACCAGCGCCGGGTCGGGGGCCGGGGGCGCCGGCAGCACGCCGGTGTCCAGGGCGGTACGTACCCGGTCGACCAGTTCGGCGATCAGCCGCCCCTTCCAGTCGGACCAGGCGGCCGGGCCGGTGGCGGCGGCGTCGGCGCGGACCAGCGCGTGCAGCAGGTCCAGGGTGGTGCCGTCGCCGATCTGTCCGGTGACCCCGGCGATGGTCCTCGGATCGGACAGGTCGCGCCGGGTGGCCACGTGGGGCAGGAGCAGGTGCAGCCGGACCAGCTTCCCGATCAGCGCCGCCTCGGCCGCGGGCAGTCCGATCCGGGTGGCGATCGCCTCGGCGATCGGCGCGCCGACCGTGCTGTGGTCACCGGGGGCGGGCGCGTGCCGGCCGGCCGGGCCGGCTTCGCCCGGCAGCCCCTTGCCGATGTCGTGCAGCAGCGCGCCGAGCAGCAGCAGGTCGGGTCGGTCCACCTCGCGGGTGTGCCGGCTCGCCTCGTACGCGGTCTGCACCAGGTGCCGGTCGAGGGTGAACCGGTGCACCGGATTGTGCTGGGGCAGGCTGCGCAGCCGGGTCCACTCGGGCAGCCAGCCGTCGACCAGGCCGTACCGGTCGCAGGTCTCCCAGGCGGCCAGCAGGCCGGGCCCGGCCCCGAGCAGGGTGGTCAGCGCGGCCCGGGCGGCCGGCGGCCAGGGCGCGGGCAGCGGAGGGCAGTACGCGGCCAGCCACTCGCAGGTGGCCCGGGCGATCGGCAACCGGGTGGTGGCCGCGGCGGCGGCGACCCGCAGCGACAGGCTCGGGTCGGGGCGGGCGCTGATGGCGGTGCGGGCGAGCACCAGTTCGCCGTCCTGCTCGACGACGTCCCGGGCGACCGGCCGGCGCAGCGGGCGGCCGTCGGTGCCCCGGCGGCGGCCGGAGCGGAGCCGGTCGGCGGCCCGCCAGGCGTCGTCGAGGGCGTGGCTGACGGTACGGGCGTCCCCGGCGACCCGGCGCAGCACCGCGTCGCCGTCATCGAGCAGGAGCAGCGCGGCGACGCCGTCGCGTTCCTGGGCGACGAGCCGGTCGACCCGGCGGCCGACCTGCTGGTGCAGCGCGTCGCGGGTGTCGAGGAGCCGCCGGTGCGCGGCGAGTACCGCGGGGCGCAGCGCATCGGTGACCCCGGCGGTGGCGATGGCGCGCAGGAGTCCGACGTCGCGCAGCCCGCCGGCGGCCTCCTTGAGGTCGCCTTCGAGCAGGAAGGCCAGTTCGCCGTGGGCCGCCCAGCGGGCGGTGGCCAGCTCCCGCAGGCGCGGGAGCTGCCGGACGACGGTCCGCCGCCAGTGGTCGGCGGCGGTACGGGTGAGCTGGTCGGCGAGCGTCCGGTCGCCGGCGAGGTAGCGGGCGTCGAGCAGGCCGAGGGCGACCTTCACGTCGTCCTGGGCGACGGAGAGCGCCTCGGCGACGGTACGGACGGAGTGGTCGAGCCGCAGCCCGACGTCCCAGACCGGATACCAGAGCGACCCGGCGATCTCCTCGATGCCGGGCACCCCGTCGTGCAGCAGCACCAGGTCGAGATCCCCGTACGGCGCGCACTCCCGCCGCCCCAGCCCGCCCACCGCGACGAGCGCGAGCCCCGGCCGCACCGGAACCAACGACCGCAACCAGTCGCCGATCGCCTCCGCCCGCGCCCGCCGCGCCTCCGCCCCGATCCCGCCGGGTACGCCCACGAACTCGTTGCTCAAGGAGCCGTCACCGGGGTGTCCGGACGCGTCATCCTTGATCAACGAGGTCATCGGGGCGTCCTCGGTCAGAGGGCGTCCAGGCCGCGCTCGCCGGTGCGGACCCGGACGACCTCCTCGACGGCGGTCACCCAGACCTTGCCGTCGCCGATCTTGCCGGTCCGGGCGGCGCCCACGATGGCGTCGACGATCTTGTCCACGTCCATCTCGTCGGTGAGCACCTCCACCCGGATCTTGGGCAGGAACTCGACCGTGTACTCGGCGCCCCGGTAGACCTCGGTGTGCCCCTTCTGCCGGCCGTAGCCCTGGACCTCGCTGACGGTCAGGCCGGCCACGCCGAGGGCGTGCAGCGCTTCCTTCACCGCGTCCAGCTGGTACGGCTTGATGACCGCGGTCACCAGCTTCATCTCCATCCCCTCCATCCCAGGAACGTTAACCGGCGACCCTCTCGCTGACCGGCTCGGCGGGTTCGTCCACCTCGTCGGTGACCGCCGGGGCCGGCTTCGCGGCGCCGATCCCGGCCAGCGCGAACGCGCCACCGGCGCCGCCGCCGGTGGCCGGCGACAGGTCGTACGCGCTCTCGGCGTGCTCGGCGACGTCGATGCCCTCGACCTCCGCCTCGGCGGCGACCCGGAACCCGATGGTCTTGTCGATCACGAAGCCGAGGGCGTAGGCGACCGCGAAGGAGTAGACCGTCACGATCAAGGCGCCCAGCGCCTGCTTGCCGAGCAGGGTGGCGTCGCCGCCGACCAGCAGGCCGTCGCTGGTCACCAGGGAGCTCACCGAGGCCGTGCCGAACAGGCCGATCCACAGGCAGCCGATCCACCCGCCGACGAAGTGCACGCCGACCACGTCAAGGGAGTCGTCGTAGCCGAGCCGGTACTTCAGGCCCACCGCGAGGGCGCAGACCGCGCCGGCGACGAGACCCAGCAGCACCGACGCGGCCGGGGTGATGAACGCGCACGCCGGGGTGACGGCGACCAGCCCGGCCACCGCGCCGGAGGAGGCGCCGACCAGGGTCGGCCTGCGGTCCCGCACCCACTCCACCACGAGCCAGCCGAGCAGCGCGGCGGCGGTGGCCACCTGGGTGTTGACGAAGGCCAGCGCGGTGACGCCGTCGGCGGTCAGCTCGGAGCCGGCGTTGAAGCCGAACCAGCCGAACCAGAGCAGGCCGGCGCCGAGCGCGACCAGCGGGACGTTGTGCGGCTTGGCGCTCTCCCGGGGCCAGCCGATCCGCCTGCCGAGGACCAGCACCAGGGCGAGCGCCGCGGCGCCGGCGTTGATGTGCACCGCCGTACCGCCGGCGAAGTCCAGCGCGCCGATGTCGCCGCCGATCAGGCCACCGCCCCAGACCATGTGCGCGACCGGGAAGTAGACCAGGGTGGCCCAGCCGAAGGCGAACAGCAGCCAGCCGGCGAACCTGGTCCGGTCGGAGAGCGCCCCGCTGATCAGGGCGACGGTGATGACGGCGAACATCATCTGGAAGGCGAGGAAGACGTAGAGCGGGATGCCCGTCTCGCCCCACAGGTCGCTCTCCCCGACGAACGTCCTGGTGCCGAGGTACTGCCCCAGGTCGCCGATGAACCTGCCGCCCTCACCGAAGGCGACGGTGAAGCCGTAGAAGAGCCAGAGGATGCTGACGAGCCCGATCGACGAGAAGCTCATCATCATCATGTTCAGTACGCCCTTGGACCGGTTCAGCCCGCCGTAGAACAGGGCGAGACCCGGCGTCATGAGCAGCACGAGCGCGGTCGAGACAAGAAGCCAGGCGGTGTTGCCGGAGTCGATCTCCATGCCGCCTCCTCTCGGTGTGGTTGTCCTCCCTCCGACTGAGTCCTGGCAGCGTCGCCCGTCAGCCGGCTGCGCGGAAGCTTGCTCGCCGGCTGTTTCCTCCGCCGACACCGCTCGATTTCCGGCGCGTGACGGGTTGTTTCCGGCCGGTGAAGAACACCGATCATGGCCGGGGAAACGGAAAGAGCGGCCGGTCCAGGACGGAACCGGCCACTCTTCCCGGAACAGGGTCAGCGCAGGGCGTACTCCAGGGCGTGCCGCTCGTAGTCGAGGAGGCGGAGGTCCCGCATGGGGCGCCGGAGGTGACCCTTGTGCACGATCCGGACGAACGCCGGGTCACCGGCCGCGGCCATCCGCCGGATGCCCTCCACGTGGTCCACGATCCGCTTGCGGATGGTCCGGATCAGCCGATGCCGGTCGCGCGGGATCAGCCCGTACGCGTCGGCGAAGAGCCGCAGCCGGCGGGGCCGGTCCGGGCGCTTCCAGCCGAGGGTGATCGAGTCCCGGTCGGAGAAGATCGGCACCCAGGTCCAGGCCGCGTACGCCACGTCGTAGATCCGGGCGCCGGGCGAGGCCAGGTCGAAGTCGATCAGCCCGAGGGTGCCGTCCGGCCGCCAGATCACGTTGTGCGGGGCGGCGTCGTGGTGGCAGATCACCTCGGTGTCCGGCGGGGGCGGGCCGAACGAGCGCCAGACCGCCCCGGGCGGCGGGTTGAAGCCGTACTGGGCGTCGTGGAACATCCGCAGCATGGTGGCGACGGTCACCAGCGCCTCGTCGGTGACCCAGTGCGGCGCCAGCGGGTACTCCCCGCACTCCCCCTCCAGGTACGACAGGACCTCCCGCTTGCGCTCGTCCATGCCGAGCGCACGGGGGGCGCCGGTGAACCCGACGTACTCCAGGTGCCGCAGCAGTGCGTGCACCGAGGGGGTCCACGGGCCGGCGTTGCGCCGGACCGTGTCGCCCACCCGGACCACGGTGCTCACGTTCCCGCCGTGCAGCGGGATCTCCTGCGAAGTCACGTACGGTCTCCCGAGGCGTGGCGACGGATGGCTGGGGTCGCGCCACCCCGCGTAGGCGCGATCGTCAGTCGTCACGTCGAGGCTACGCGTCCCGGGCGAGCGGCTCGATGCCGAGCAGCGCGTCGACGAACTGTGCCGGGTCGAACGGGGCCAGGTCGTCCGGGCCCTCGCCGAGGCCGACCAGCTTGACCGGGATGCCGAGCTTGCGCTGCACGGCGATCACGATGCCACCCTTGGCGGTCCCGTCGAGCTTGGTCAGCACCACGCCGCTCACGTTGACCACCTCGGTGAAGACGCGGGCCTGCTCCAGGCCGTTCTGCCCGGTGGTGGCGTCGAGCACCAGCAGGGTCTCGTCGATCGGGCCGTGCTTCTCCACCACCCGCTTGACCTTGCCCAGCTCGTCCATCAGGCCGACCTTGTTCTGCAGGCGGCCGGCGGTGTCCACCAGCACGGTGTCGACCCTGGTGTCGATGCCGCGCTTGACCGCGTCGAAGGCGACGCTGGCCGGGTCGGCGGCCTCGGGGCCGCGGACGGTCTCGGCGCCGACCCGGCTGCCCCAGGTCTCCAACTGGTCGGCGGCGGCGGCCCGGAAGGTGTCGGCCGCGCCGAGCAGCACGGTGCGCCCGTCGGCGATCAGCACCCGGGCGATCTTGCCGCAGGTGGTGGTCTTGCCGGCGCCGTTGACCCCGACCACCAGCACCACGGCCGGCACGTCCACCTTGGGTGCGGTCTTCAGCGACCGGTCCAGGGTCGGGTCGAGGGCGTTGACCAGCTCGGTGGCGAGCAGGGTGCGCAGCTCGCTCGTGGAGCGGGTGCCGAGCACCCGGGTCCGCTCGCGGAGCCGGTCGACGATCTCCCGGGTGGCCTCGATGCCGACGTCGGCCGTGATCAGGCTGTCCTCGATCTCCTCCCAGGCGTCCTCGTCCAGGTGGTCGCGGCTGAGCAGGCCGAGCAGGCCCTTGCCGAAGACGTTCTGCGAGCGGGACAGCCGGGAGCGCAGCCGGACCAGCCGGCCGGCGGTGGGCTCGGGCACCTCGATGGTGATCGCCGGGACCTCGACCACCGGCGGCGGCTCGACCAGCACCCCGGTGGAGACCTCCGGTGCCGCTTCGACCGGTGGAGCGGCCAGTTCCTCCCCGGCCCGGGTCTCGACCTCCGTCTCCGACGGCGGCGCGGGGCGCCGGCGCAGCCGGGGCACCACGAGGCTGAGGCCGCCGAGGATCAGCACGCCGAGCAGGGCGATGATGATGAGGAGGTATTCCTTCATGCCCGAAATCCTGTCAGATGGCGACGACGTCGTCCCACTCACCGCCTCCGTCGGCGAGCGAGCTGCGGGTACGCTCCCGCTGCCAGGCGTGCCGAACGCGCCGTCCGGGTAGAAAAGGCGAAACATTCTCCCTCGGAGGTGCTCCGTGCCCGACTCCCGGCTGCTCATCGGCCCGTTGCTGCGACGGGTGGTCGGCACGCGGGCGACCGTCTGGGTGGAGACCAGCGCGCCCGCGGTGGTCACCGTCCGCACGGCCGAGGGCGCCACCGGCACCACGAAGACCTTCTCGGCGTACGGCCACCACTACGCGATCGTGGTGGTGGCGGGGCTCACGCCGGACAGCGCCACCAGGTACGAGGTGCTGATCGACGGCGAGGTCGCCTGGCCGATGCCGGAGAGCGGCTTCCCGCCCAGCGTGATCCGTACCCGGGCGGCCGACGACCGGGACCAGCCGGTGAGCCTGCTCTTCGGCTCGTGCCGGGAGACCACCCAGCACGCCACCGCCCGGAAGCTGCCTCCGGACGCGCTGGACGCGTACGCCCGGCGGCTGATCGCGAACCCGGACCCGGCCGCCCTGCCCGACCTGCTGGTGCTCCTCGGCGACCAGGTCTACGCCGACGTCACCTCGCCCACGGTGCGCAAGCTGCTCAAGCGGCGCCGGCGCCGGCCGGGGGGCGCCCCGGCCACCCAGGTGGTCAGCTTCGACGAGTACACCAAGCTCTACCTGGAATCCTGGCGCGACCCGGAGATCCGCTGGCTGTTCTCCACCGTGCCCAGCGTGATGATCTTCGACGACCACGAGGTCATCGACGACTGGAACACCTCGGCCTCGTGGCGGACGGACCTGCGCGCCCAGCCGTGGTGGGCCGAGCGGATCCGCAGCGGGCTCGCCTCCTACTGGGTCTACCAGCACCTGGGCAACCTCGCCCCGGACGAGATCGCCGCCGACCCCGTGTACGCCGAGGTCACCGCCGCCGAGGACGCGACCGGCGTGCTGCACGCGTTCGGCGAGCGCGTCGACAAGGAGGCCGATCTCTACGACGGCTCCAGCTCGGCGCGTCTGACGCCGCGCGGCGACCTGGAGCCGTCGCACGAAACCCAGCGCTGGCGCGCGGTGCGGTACCAGTGGAGCTACGCGCTGGACCTGGGGCGTACCCGGCTGGTGATGCTGGACAACCGGTCCAGCCGGGTGCTCCAGTCCGGCAACCGGGCGATGCTGCCGCCGGGCGAGTGGTCCTGGTTCCTCGACCGCGCGCACGGCGTCTACGACCACCTGGTGGTCGGGGCCTCCCTGCCCTGGCTGCTGCCGCCGGGCATCCACCATGTCGAGGCGTGGAACGAGCGGCTCGCCGACTCCCGCCGGCCCTGGGTGGGGAAGGCCTCCGAGCGGTTGCGCCGGGCGCTGGACCTGGAGCACTGGGCGTCGTTCCGGCGCTCGTTCGACGCGCTCGGCGAGCTCTTCGCCCGGCTGGGCAGCGGCACCTCCGCCGGATCGGGGGCGCGGGTCGGCACCGGGCCGGCGTACCCGGCCCCGGCGTCGATCAGCGTGCTCTCCGGGGACGTGCACCACTCGTACGTGGCCCGGGCCCGGTTCGCCGACCGGGCCGTCCGCACCCCGGTGCACCAGCTGACCTGCTCGCCGATCCACAACCAGGTGCCGGCGGCGATGCGCCCGCTGATGCGGTTGGGCTGGAACCCGGGGCCGGCCGCCGCCGCCCGGGCGTTGGCCCGTTCGGCCGGGGTGCCCCGGTCGAGCGTGCGGTGGAAGAAGCTGGCCGGGCCGTACTTCGGCAACGCGGTGGCCACGCTGACCCACCGGGGCCGGTCGGCCGAGGTGGTGATCGAGGGCACCACCAGCGACGGCCACCTCCGCGAGGTGGCACGGCAGCTCCTCAGCGGCCGGGCGTGAGTACGCTCTGCCCGTGGACGATCACCTGCCGGAGACCCTACGCGCGGTCGAGGACGAGTTGACCGCCCTGCTGCGTCGCGGCCGGGCCCTGTCCTGGGAGGTCGCCCGGGAGGTCCATCCCAACCTGGAGCCGAACGTCTACGGCCTGCTGCTCTGGCTGCGCCGGTCCGGTTCGATCCGGCTGACCGACCTGGCCGCGCGCCTCGGCATCGGCAAGGGCACGCTCAGCCGGCAGATCGCCGGTCTCGAAGGGCTGGGCCTGGTCCGCCGCGACCCGGACCCGACCGACCGGCGGGCGGCCCAGCTCAGCCTCACCGAAGAGGGCAGCCGCCGGTTCGACGCGGCGCGGGCGGCCCGGTTCGAACAGATCCGCCGCACCCTGGAGCACTGGCCGAAACGGGACGTCGAGGACTTCGCCCGGCTGCTGCACCGCTTCAACGAGACTTTCTGAGCCCCCGCCCCGCGGAATAAGGGCTGCCCCACCTCAGGTTGTTGCTTTAGGCAACCAAGCCCTACGGTTGCCCGAGTCAACTACCCCCCGATTCTCTCCCCGGAGGCAATCCACGATGACGCAGGCGACAGCGCCCACCCGGGCGACCGCCGGCGACATGACCCACCGGCAGATCCTGGAGGCACTCTCCGGCCTGCTGCTGGGCATGTTCGTCGCGATCCTCTCCTCCACGGTCGTCTCGAACGCGCTGCCGCGGATCATCACCGAGCTGCACGGCGGTCAGTCCGCGTACACCTGGGTGGTCACCTCGACGCTGCTGGCGACCACCGCGACCACCCCGATCTGGGGCAAGCTCGCCGACCTGACCAGCAAGAAGGTCCTGGTCCAGCTCGCTCTCGGGATCTTCGTGCTGGGCTCGGTGCTGGCCGGGCTCTCCCAGTCCACCGGGCAGCTCATCGCCTGCCGGGCGCTGCAGGGCGTCGGCGCGGGCGGCCTGACCGCCCTCGCTCAGGTGATCATGGCGACCATGATCTCCCCGCGCGAACGCGGCCGGTACAGCGGCTACCTCGGCGCGGTGATGGCGGTCGGCACCATCGGCGGCCCGCTGATCGGCGGCGTGATCGTCGACACCGACTGGCTCGGCTGGCGCTGGTGCTTCTACGTCGGCGTGCCGTTCGCGGCCCTCGCCCTGGTCGTGCTCCAGAAGACGCTGCGCCTGCCGGTGGTCAAGCGCCCGGCGAAGATCGACTGGTGGGGTGCCACGCTGATCACCGCGGCCGTGTCGCTGCTGCTGATCTGGGTCACCCTGGCCGGCGACCGGTACGCCTGGATCTCCTGGCAGAGTGCCGTCATCGTGGCCGGTGCGGTGCTGCTCGGCGCGCTCGCCATCCGGCTGGAGCAGCGGGCCGACGAACCGATGATCCCGCCGCGGCTGTTCCGCAACCGCACCATCGCCCTCGCCGTGGTCGCCAGCATCGCGGTCGGCGTGGGGATGTTCGGCGCCTCGGTCTTCCTCGGCCAGTACTTCCAGATCAGCCGCGGCGAGAGCCCGACCATGTCCGGCCTGATGACCCTGCCGATGATCGGCGGCCTGCTGGTCTCCTCCACGGTCGTCGGCCGGATCATCACCAGCACCGGCCGCTGGAAGCGGTACCTGGTCGCCGGCTCGGCCCTGCTCACCGCCGGCTTCGCCCTGATGGGCACGCTGCGCGCGGACACCCCGTACTGGCGACTCGCCGTCTTCATGGCGCTGATCGGCCTGGGGCTGGGCATGACCATGCAGAACCTGGTCCTCGCCGTGCAGAACACCGTCGGCGCGCACGAGCTCGGCGCGGCCAGCTCGACGGTCGCGTTCTTCCGCAGCCTCGGCGGCGCGATCGGGGTGAGCGCGCTCGGCGCGGTGCTCGCCCACCAGGTCAAGGACTACCTGGCCGAGGGGCTGGCCGGGCTCGGCATCCCGGCCGCCAGCTCCGGCAGCGGCGGCACGCTGCCGAACGTGCACACCCTGCCGGCCCCGATCCGCATGGTGGTCGAGTCCGCGTACGGGCACGGCGCCGGGGACATCTTCCTGGCCGCCGCCCCGTTCGGGCTGCTCGCCCTGATCGCGGTCGTCCTCATCAAGGAGGTGCCGCTGCGCCGGCACACCGGCGACGCGATCTCCGGCGAGGTCGAGCGGAAGTCGACCGTTGCGGCCGGCGGCGGGGCCCCCGTGGTACGCACCGGCATCCAGGAGTGAGCCATGAGCGAGCGGAGCGAGCGAATCAGCCAGCTCAGTGCGTCGGTGCCTCATGGCGTCGCCGACCGTAGGGAGGTGACGGCATGAGCGAGCGGAGCGAGCGAATCAGCCAGCTCAGTGCGTCGGTGCCTCATGGCGT
>NZ_JBEYER010000018.1:0-37055 GCF_040634005.1 Micromonospora sp. NPDC007271 | reverse complement strand
CGTCGCCGACCGTAGGGAGGCGACGGCATGAGCGCCCCTGTGGAGCGTGAGGAGTACGGCCCGGAGGCCCGACCGCTGCCGTTCGAACGCGGCACGGACGGGCCCCGGGTGGTGCTGGTCGGCGTGGACGGCAGCCGCACCTCCCTGCGCGCCGCCGCGTACGCGGCCGGGCTGGCCCGCCGCCAGCGCTCCGGCCTGGTGGTGGTCTTCGTCAGCTCCCCGGCGCCGTACGCCGCGATGATGTCCGGCGTGGTGGCCGGGGCGGTGCAGCAGACCCACGACGAGCTGGCCGCCGAGCTGCGCGAGGAGTGCCGGCGCGGCGCGGAGGAGCTGGGCCTGCCGGTCACCTTCCTGTGCCGGCGTGGGGACGCGTACACCGAGTTGTGCGCGGCGGCCGACGAGTTCCGCGCGGACCTGGTAGTGGTCGGGTCGTCCGAGCAGGCCGGGCACCGGCTGGTCGGCTCGGTCGCCACCCGCCTGGTCCGCACCGGCCGCTGGCCGGTCGTCGTGGTGCCCTGACGTGTAAGGAAGGGTCCCCTGTTAACGCCTCGCGTTGTGCAGGGGGCCCCTCCTAACATCGCCGCATGACCTTGAGAGCACCGGAGATCACCCGGAAGAACGAGCCGTACGTCGGCGACGAGCGCACCATGCTGGAGGGCTGGCTCGACTACCACCGCGACACCCTGCTGCTCAAGTGCGCCGGGCTGACGGCCGACCAGCTGCGGACGGCAAGCGTCGAACCGTCCGCGCTGACCCTGCTCGGGTTGGTCCGGCACATGGCCGAGGTGGAGGCCTGGTGGTTCCGGGAGAACGTCGCCGGCGAGCCGGTGGAGTACCCGTACTTCACGCCGGAGACGCCGGACGCCGACCACGACGTCAGCAACGCGGACGCGGAGGCCGACTTCGCCACGTACCACCGTGAGGTCGCGCTCGCCCGGGCCGCCTCGGCCGACCGCTCTCTCGATGAGACCTTCATCGAGGTCGGGCCGAAGAAGCGGACCTTCAACCTGCGCTGGGTGTACGTCCACATGATCGAGGAGTACGCCCGGCACAACGGCCACGCCGACCTCATCCGCGAGCGGATCGACGGCGTCACCGGCGACTGATCCACCCCGGTACGGCGATGTGGCGGGACCGGGGCGAGCGGGAACCCGCCACCTCGGCGCAGTGGGTCGCCCACCGCCGTGGCGGCGGGCCCGCGTCAGTACGCCAGCGCGGCGCGCAGGTAGCGCAGGTCTCCGGGGCCCGTCCAGCGGTGCGCGGCGAGGCCGGCCACCCGGGCGCCCGAAATGTTCCGGTCCTCGTCGTCGACGAAGAGCACCCGCGACGGCGAGGTCTCCAGCGCCGCGCAGGCCGCCTGGAAGTACTCCTTGGCCGGCTTGTTCACCCCGACCACCGCGGAGTTGACCACGGCGTCGAACTCGTCGGTGAGGTCGAGCGCGGCCAGGTCGGCGTCGAGCAGGTCGGTGGCGTTGGTGCCCAGCCCCACCCGTACCCCGGCCGCCCGCACCTCGCGGACGAACGCGAGCACGTCCGGGTCGACCTCGCCCCGGTAGCGCTGCCACTCGTCCACGGCCGCGCGGGCCCGGCCCGGGTCGCCGACCGACGGGGTGAGCGCATCGGCCACGCTGTCCATCCACTGGGCGTGGCTGACCTGGCCGGTGAGCACCGGCTGGAGCAGCCCCCACGACATGGCGATCTCGCCCAGTACGCCCTCGGTGAGCCCGTACTCCCGCTCCACGCCGGAGGCGACCGCCGGATCCCAGCGGCGCAGCACGCCGTCGAAGTCCACCAGCAGCGCCGTCGCGCGTTCCCGAGTCACTCGTCCTTCTCCTGCCCGTCGTCGTCGGCCCGGTTGAGCCGTTGGCTGATCACCTGGGTGACCCCGTTGCGCATGGTCACGCCGTACAGTGCGTCGGCGATCTCCATGGTCCGTTTCTGGTGGGTGATCACGATCAGCTGGCTCTTCTCCCGAAGCTGTGCCAGCAGCGTGATCAGGCGGCCCAGGTTCACGTCGTCGAGGGCCGCCTCCACCTCGTCCATGATGTAGAACGGGCTGGGCCGGGCGCGGAAGATCGCCACCAGCATGGCCACCGCGGTCAGCGACCGCTCCCCGCCGGAGAGCAGCGACAGCCGCTTGATCTTCTTGCCCGGCGGCCGGGCCTCGACCTCGACGCCGGTGGTGAGCAGGTCCTCCGGGTCGGTGAGCACCAGCCGCCCCTCGCCGCCGGGGAAGAGCACGGTGAAGACCTGCTCGAACTCGCGCGCGGTGTCCTCGAACGCGCTGGCGAAGACCTCCAGGATCCGGTCGTCGACGTCCTTGACCACGGTGAGCAGGTCCCGGCGGGTGGCCTTCAGGTCCTCCAACTGCTCGGAGAGGAACTTGTAGCGCTCTTCCAGCGCGGCGAACTCCTCCAGCGCGAGCGGGTTGACCTTGCCGAGCAGGGCCAGTTCCCGTTCCGCCTTGGCGGCCCGCTTCTCCTGCACCGGCCGCTCGTAGCGGACCGGCTCGGGCACCGGCCGGCCCTCCTTCTCGGCCGCCGCCACGTCCGCGTCGGTGGGCGGGACGAGCTGATCCGGGCCGTACTCGGCGATCAGCGTGGCCACGTCGAGGCCGAAGTCCTCGGCGGCCTTGGCCTCCAGCTGCTCGATGCGAAGGCGCTGCTCGGCGCGGGCCACCTCGTCCCGGTGCACCTGGCTGGTCAGCCGCTCCAGCTCGGCGCCGAGCCGCTTGGCCGCGCCGCGTACCTCGGACAGCTCGGCCTCGCGCGCGGCGCGCTCGCGGGCGACGGCGTCGCGGTGCTCCTCGGCCCGGGCAATGGAGACGGCGAGCCGGGTCAGCGCCTCCCGGGCACCACCGACCACGGCCCGGGCGATCTGCGCGCCGCGGGTGCGGGCCGCGCGGCGGGCCGCCGCGCGTTCCCGCGCGGCCCGCTCGGCGTTCGCCTGCCGGGCGAGGGAGTCGGCCCGGCCGGCGATCGACGAGACCCGCTCCTCGGCGGTACGCACCGCGAGCCGGACCTCCATCTCGTTCTGCCGGGCCTGCGGCACCATCGCGGCGAGCTGGTCGCGCTCCTCGGTCGACGGTTCCGCGTCGACCGGGGTGGCCTCGGCCAGCCGCAGCCGCTCCTCCAGCTCGGCGAGGGCCTGCAGGTCGCGTTCCCGGGCCGCCTCGGCGCGGGCGCGGGACTCGCCGAGCCGGTCGGTCTCGGCCTTCGCCGACCGCGCGGCGGCGCCCAGCTCGGCCAGCCGCCGGGCGGCGGCGTTGCGGTGGCTCTCCGCCTCCCGCTTGGCCGCGGCCGCGTGCTGGACGGCCTCCTTCGCGGCGGCCACCTCGGCACGCGCCTCGACCAGCTGCTCGCGCAGCTCGGCGCTGGCCCGCTCGGCGGTGAGCCGGTTGGTCCGGGCCTCCTCGACGGCCGCCTGCACCTCGATGAAGCTGGGTGCCTTGGCCGAACCGCCGGCCGACGCGTACGCCCCGACGACGTCGCCGTCCGGGGTGACCGCGCGCAGCTCCGGGTTGCCGGCGACCAGCTCGGCCGCGGCGGCGAGGTCGTCGACCAGCGCCACGTCGCGCAGCGCCCGGTACACCGCCGGCCGGATCTCGGGCGAGCACTCCACCAGGTCGGGCGCCCAGCGGGCGCCGTCCGGCAGCTTCGGGCGCAACGCGTCGGCCGGGCCGTCCATGCCGGGGCCGGCGGGGCTGCCGACCAGCAGGCCCGCCCGACCGGCGTCGGAGATCTTGAGCAGCCGCATCGCCTCGACGGCCTCGTCCACGCCGGTGACCGCGACCGCGTCGGCGAGCCCGCCGAGCCCGGCGGCGAGCGCCGCCTCGTGACCGGGCGCGACGGTGAGCAGCCCGGAGAGACTGCCGAGCAGGCCGGGGACCTGATCGGCGCGGGCCAGCAGGGCACCGGCGCCGTCCTTGCGGCGCAGGCCGAGGGCGAGCGCCTCCTCGCGGGCCTTCCAGGTGGCCGCGTCCTTCTCGGCGGCCCGCTCGGCGTCGGAGAGACTGCGGACCGCCGCCTGCGCCTGCTCGTGGACGGCCACCGCCTCGGCGTGCCGGGCGTCCAGGTCGGCGTTGTCCCGGTCCGCCTCGGTGGACTGCTCGGCGACCGCGTCCAGCTCGGCCTGGGCCTTCTCGGCGCGCGCGAGGGCGTCGGTGTGCGCGGTGGCGAGCCGTTCGATCTCCTCGCCGGCGCTGGTGGTGCGGGCGCGGGCCGAGTTGACCTGGCCGGTCAGCCGGGCCAGCCCCTCCCGACGGTCGGCGATGGCCTTGGCGGCGGCGACCAGTTCCCGCTCGGCGGCGGCGAGCTGCCGCTCCAGCTCCTGGCGGTGCTCGACCGCCTCGGCCAGCCGGATCTGGTCCTCGGTGAGCGCCGCGCGAAGCTCCTCCTCCTGCTCGCGGACCCGCTGCGACTCCGCCTCCAGCTGGTCGGGGTCGCGGCCGGGGCGCTCGTCGTCCGGGGTCGCGCTGAGGTGGCGCAGCCGTTCCCGGGCGAGCTGCTCGATGGAGCGGAACCGCTCCTGCAGCGCGGAGAGCTTGTACCAGGTGTCCTGCGCGGCGGCGAGCAGCGGGGCGTCTTCGGCGAGGGCGGCCTCCAGCTCGCCGAGGCGGGCCTGCACCTCGGTGTGTTCCGCCTCGATCTGTTCGCGCCGCTCGCGCAGCGCGGTCTCGTCGGCGATCTCCTTGTCGAGCGTGGTGCGCAGGGTGTGCAGGTCGTCGGCGAGCAGCCGCAGCCGGGCGTCGCGCAGGTTGGCCTGGATGGCGGCGGCGCGGCGGGCCACCTCGGCCTGCCGGCCCAGCGGCTTGAGCTGGCGGCGCAGCTCGGCGGTGAGGTCGGTGAGCCGGTTGAGGTTGGTCTGCATCGCGTCCAACTTCCGCAGCGCCTTCTCCTTGCGCTTGCGGTGCTTGAGGACGCCGGCCGCCTCCTCGATGAACGCCCGCCGATCCTCCGGCTTGGCGTGCAGCATCCCGTCGAGCCGGCCCTGCCCGACGATGATGTGCATCTCCCGGCCGATGCCGGAGTCCGAGAGCAGCTCCTGGATGTCGAGCAGCCGGCAGGAGTCGCCGTTGATCTCGTACTCGCTCTCGCCGGAGCGGAACATCCGGCGGGTGATGGAGACCTCGGTGTACTCGATCGGCAGCGCGCCGTCGGTGTTGTCGATGGTGAGGGTGACCTCGGCACGGCCCAGCGGCGCCCGGCCCGCCGTGCCGGCGAAGATGACGTCCTCCATCTTGCCGCCGCGCAGCGCCTTGGCCCCCTGCTCGCCGAGCACCCAGGCGATGGCGTCGACGACGTTGGACTTGCCGGAGCCGTTCGGGCCGACCACGCAGGTGATCCCGGGCTCCAGCTTCAGCGTCGTCGCGGAGGCGAAGGACTTGAAGCCCTTCACCGTCAGGCTCTTGAGATGCACCTTCTCGATCCTCGTCCGGTGGCCGCCGTACCGTCGCCGGCTGCGCGGACCTGGTGAACCCGCAGACTAACCCGGGGCCGGGGAGGCCACGGTACGCGACCCACCGCGCCGGCCGGTCCGGTCCGGTCCGGTCCCACCGCGCACCGCACAGTGCCCCGGCGCGCAGCCCAGTGCCCCGGCGTGCACGGCACAGTGCGGAAAACCACAAGATCTTATTCGCGGCGTGGTGGCGCCCCGCAATTCCGGGCTCACCCGATCAGGGGGAGACGCGGCGCGAAAAGAAAACCCGTACGCACAAAGCTGCGCGCCGGCACTGAAGTGTCGGCGCGCTTTTTCGTGTGGTGCGATTCAGTTTTCTGACGACTGGAGATCAGGTCAGCGCCGGCTCGGCCAGCCGGAGGAGGTCGTCAGCCTCCGCCGCTGCCGCCGCCAGCCGATCGTTGTCGGCGCGCAGACGCGTGATCTCGAACTCCAGTGCCTGAACCCTGGCACGCAGTCGGGTGACCTCGTCGAGCAGGCGCCGGTCGGGCGCTGCACCAACGTGGCCGTAGAGGGCCTTCGCCATGCTGACTCCTTGATATGCGCTGCCGGAAAGGCCGGCCAACGCGCGCCCATCATGTTCGCGGCTGCCTGCCAGCAAAATGCGGGCATGGCTGGGCGCGACTGGCGACACCTACATATTGAGCCGTAAACCCCTCCTTCGTCAAGTTCCCGCAGGCCGTAGATCATCTCTACGTCGACCTGTCCACTTGTCGGGGGGCTGCCGTGAGGCGCGGACACGCTCTGTCCGGACGGGTTAACTGTACGCTCGGGAATGTGTGAACGCCTCACCCTCGGTGTCGGGTTCCCCTTAACTCTTTCTTAGCGGCGTTGCCGCAGCTCGCAGCCCGCCCGTACGGTCAGCCCGGCCCGCAACCGACCCGTGGAGGGGACAGGCGTGTACCGCTGGACCGACCCGACCGAACCGGAGGGCACCGCCCGGCGCCCGGAGCCGCCCCCCGCCGAGGGACCGGCCTGGCTCACCGACCGGCCCGAGCCGCGGTCGGCGTACCTCTTCGGGGACGAGCCGGAGCAGCCGCAGGCACCCTTCGGAAACGAGCCGGACCAGCCGGGCGCGGGCGGGCCCGCCAGCCCGACCGGCGGCTTTCGGGCCGGTACCCCGGACAGCCGGTGGCCGGCCGGCCCGGCCGACGCCTGGCGGACCGACGGCCGCCACGACCGGTGGCAGCCCGGCCCGGCCGACGCCGACCCGGCCGGCGCACCGGAGAGCGGCTGGCGGCCCGGCGATGGCGGGCAGCCCACCCCGACGGGCACCTGGCCCGCCAGCGCCGGGCCGGGCGACGAGCACCCCGCCGCCTCCTGGCCGGCCGAGGAGCGGCCCACCGACGACTGGTGTCCGGTCACCGAGGCCTCCAGAGCGGAACTCGGGCGGCACCGGCGGCACCGGCGGCGCCGACGTCCCCTGATGGTCGGCGGGGCCGCCGCTGCGGCGACCCTCGTGGTGGGCCTGGGCGTGGCTGCCCTGGCGCTGCCAGGACACGACGGGCGGACCGAGCCGACCACCGCCGACGGGGTGGTGGCCGCCGCCCCGGGCGCCGCCGGCGATGCCCCTGGCGACGCCCTCGCCCCCGCCTCGCCCACCACGACCCCCAGCGCCGCCCCGAGCAGCGCCCGGCCGAGCCCGACCCGGTCGGTCACGCCGAAGGCCAGCCGGTCCACCGCCCCGTCCCGCCAGCTCCAGCGCACCGCCACGCCGAGCAGCACCACCACCAGGAGCACGCCGACGACCAGCGGGCTCAGCGCCGAACTCCAGCAGGTGGTCGACCTGGTCAACGAGCGGCGGGCGAAGGCCGGCTGCAAGGCGCTGACCGTCGACGACAAGCTGATGCTGGCCGCCCAACGGCACAGCCAGGACCAGGCCGACCACAAGACGATGACGCACGACGGCAGCGACGGCAGCGACGTCGGCGACCGGCTCGACCGGGTCGGCTACGCCTGGCGGGCGTACGGCGAGAACGTCGCCTGGAACCAGCAGAGCCCGGCGGCGGTCATGGACGCCTGGATGAACAGCCCGGGCCACCGGGCCAACATCCTGAACTGCTCGTTCACCGAGATCGGCGTGGGCGTGGCGCGGAGCAACGGGCCGTACTGGACGCAGGACTTCGGCACCCCGCGCTGAGCGGGTGCGGCAGCGGCAGCACCCCGCCGCGTCGTGACCGGGGCCGCGCTCGTTTGACCGGGTGAGGTGCGCCGGGTTCGCCCGACCATGCCGGCCCGGCGGGCCCGGGTCGGCTCGGCGTACCGGCAGGGGCGGCGGGACGCCGCCCTCGACCCGGGAGCTGTCGATGCGGATGCGGCCGGCCTGGCCCGTGCCGCGCGTCCGGCCGGTCCGCGTCCTGCCACGCGGGCGGCCCAGGGGCGTGGCGGCACTGATGGCGGCGCTGCTGCTCGCCCCGGTGCCCGGCTGCCACGCACCGATCGTCCCGCCCGGGGCGCCCACCCGGTGGCCCGCCGAGCTGGCCCACCGGTGGCAGTGGCAGTGGCAGGTCACCGGCCCGGTGGACGTCGCGGTCGACGCCGACGTCTTCCTGCTCGACCCGGTGCACACCACCTCCGCCGAGACCGCCGCGCTGCGCGCCCGTAACCGTCGGCTGGTCTGCCAGGTACGCGTCGGGACGTACGCGCTCACCGACCCGGACGCGAGCCGCTTCCCGGCGGACGTACGCGGGGCGGCGGTGACCGGCCGGCCGAGCCTGCGGTGGCTGGACATCCGCCGGTGGGACGCGCTCGAACCGGTGCTCGCCGACCGGTTCCGGCTCTGTCGGGGCAAGGGCTTCGGCGCGGTGGCGATCGACGACGCCGACGGCTACCGGCACCGCCCCGGCTTCCCGCTCGAATTCGACGACCAACTGCTGTTCAACCGCCGGCTGGCCGCCCTGGCCCGCCGGCTCGAGCTCTCACCCGGGCTGATCGACGACGTGCCGCAGGTGGCCGCCCTCGCCCCGGACTTCGACTTCGCCGTGAACCAGGAGTGCGTACGCCGGCGGGAGTGCGCCAAACTGCTGCCCTTCGTCGACGCCGACAAGCCGGTCTTCCACGTCGAGTACACCGGCGACCCGAGCGCCTTCTGCGTCACCACCGTCGGCTACGGCTTCGCCTCCATCCGCAAAAACCGAACCCTGGACCCCTGGCGCACCCCCTGCCCCCTCCCCTAACCCCCCACCCCTCCCCACCCCTTCCCTCCCCCCGCGATCTTGCACTTGCTGCCTCGACAAATGCCGCCTTTCCCCCACCACGCCGACCGAAAGTGCAAGATCGACGGGGTGGGGGGGTGGGGGTGGGAGGGGTTAGTGGGCGGCGACTAGTTCGGGGGTGGGGGTGGGGGGGTCGGCGGGTGGGGTGGTGGGGCGGGCGCGCAGGAAGCGGGGGGCCCACCAGTTCGCGTCGCCGAGCAGGGCCATCAGGGACGGCAGCACCACGGCCCGGATGATCGTGGCGTCCAGCAGGATCGCCGCGGCCAGCCCGATGCCGAGCTGCTTGAAGTCGATGGTGCTCAGCGTCGCGAAGATCGAGAAGACCCCGACCATGACGATCGCGGCGCTGGTCACCACGCCCGCCGACGAGGTGATCCCGTACGCCACCGCCTCCCGGTTCGGCAGGCCGGAGCGGACCCCCTCACGGATCCGGCTCACCACGAAGACGTGGTAGTCCATGGAGAGCCCGAAGAGCACCACGAACAGGAAGAGCGGCAGCCAGGTGACGATGGCGTCCATCGAGGTGAAGCCGAGCAGATCCTCCGCCCAGTCGCCCTGGAAGACCAGCACCAGCAGGCCGTACGCGGCGCCGGCGGAGAGCAGGTTCAACAGGATCGAGGTGAGCGCCACCACCACGGACCGGAACGTCCAGGCCATCACCAGGAAGGTCAGCGCCAGCACGAAGGCGACCACGATGGGCAGCTTCTCCCGGATGTGCTGGGCGTAGTCCTCGTTGGCGGCCACGCCGCCGCCGACGGCGTACTCGATCCCCGGGATGCCGCGCAGCGCGGCGGGGACCAGATCCTCGCGCAGTTCGTGCAGCGACCGCGCCGCCTCGTCGGTCCGGCTGGCGTACGGGGTGGCCACCTCCAGCACGGACACCCGGCGGTCGGCCGACACCTTGATCTTCGGGCCGTCCCCCTCGGCCGGCGCGAAGAGCGGGTCGGCGGCGGCCCGGCCGGCCAGGTCGGTCAGCGCGGCCTGCACCCGGCCGGCCTGCTCGGCCGGTGCCCGCACGGCGACGGTGTGGCTGGTGCCGTTGCTCGGGAAGGCGGCGGTGAGCCGGTCGTACGCCTGCATGGCCGGCGTGGTACGCGGAACGTCCTCCATGCCGGGGAACATCAGCTTCATGCTCAGCGCCGGGGCGGCCAGGGCGAGCAGCAGCCCGACCGAGACGACCAGGGTGGTCCGCGGCGCCCGTAGCGCGGGCTTCAGCACGGTCGGCCAGAACCGGGGCCGGGCCGGCTGGCCGTGCCGGCCGGTACGCGGGGCGGTGAGCCGCCACAGCAACGGCACCCGGGGCCGGTCGACCCAGCGGCCGAGCTTGGCGAGCAGCGCCGGCAGCACGGTCAGCGAACCGAGCACCGCGACCGCGACCACCAGGATCGAGCCGACCGCGAGGGACGAGAAGATGGCGTCCTGGGCGAGCAGCAGACCAGCCATCGAGATGATCACGGCGGTGCCGGAGACCACCACGGCGTGCCCGGAGGTCTCCGCCGCGATCTCCACCGCGTCGAGGCCGGACCGCCCCTTCGCCCGTTCCTCGCGCTCCCGGCGCACGTAGAAGAGCGAGTAGTCGACGCCGACGGCCATGCCGATCAGCAGGATCACGCTGGCCGTGGTGTCGTTCGCCGGCACCAGGTGCGAGGCCAGGGTGGACAGCCCCATCGCCGCGGCCACCGAGGAGAGCGCGAGCAGCACCGGCACGCCGGCCGCGATCAGCGCGCCGAACGCAATGATCAGGATGGCCAGGGTGACCGGCAGGCTGAGCAGCTCGGCCCGCTTGAAGTCCTTGCCGAGGGTGTCGTCGAGCGCCTTGTTGATCGAGGGGCCACCGACCTCCTCGATCCGCAGCGCCGGGTGCGCCTCCTGGACCTTCGCGGTGGCGTCCCGGAGCGGCTGCACCCGGTCCGACGCCGTCTCCGGGTCACCGGACATGATGATCGGCAGCAGCACCGCGGTGCCGTCCCGGGACGGCAGCGGCGTACCCACCGAGGCGACCCCGTCGACCTGCCGCAGCCGGGTCGCCGCGTCGTCGGCGGCGGCCTTCGCCGCGGCCTGGTCGAGCGCCCCGGCGCGGGACGTGATCAGCACGTTCTCCGTCGCCGGCTCGTGGAAGCCGCCGCTGTCGACGATCACCTCGGACCGTCCGAACTCGCCGGTCGCCTGGTCGGCGGCGGTCGCCTCCTTGAGGCCGGCGGCGTTGCCGCCGACGAAGCACACCGCCACGAACACCACCCACAGCGCGATCGCTCGCCACGGGTGCTCCGCACTCCACCGCGCCAATCGCACCGTCACCGGTCGCCTGCCCATACCTGGGTTCCCCCTCCACACGTCGGTCCTTTACCGACCGTGCTGACGCTAGGGAGCGGGCAGCGTCCGGACATCCGGGAACGGCCCCGGCTCGTCCCGGATCCACCCGGTCCCGACCGGTCGACTCGGATCGGCTCGACCAATCGGACAGAAGGGGATTTTCAGGGTACGACCGGGGAACGCGCCGCAAGCCGTCGGGTAAGGCACACCGGCGCAACCCCGAGCGGGCTCGGGGTCATCCCCGGAGGGCGACCCGGGGTCGGGGCTGGCAGCGCGGGCAACTGTACGACGAACGGTTCATGAACGCCTCGCGCCGGATCGGTGCGCCGCACCGCGGACAGGGTTCCCCCTCCCGGCCGTACGCGTTGAGCGACCGGTCGAAGTAGCCGCTCTCGCCGTTGACGTCGACGTACAGCTCGTCGAAGCTGGTGCCGCCCTGCTTGATCGCCTCGCCGAGCACATCCCGCACGTGCCCGAGCAGCCGGGTGGCCGCCGGGCGGGTGAGCGCATCGGTCGGCCGGGCACCGTGCAGCTTGGCCCGCCACAACGCCTCGTCGGCGTAGATGTTGCCGACCCCGGAGACCAGGGTCTGGTCGAGCAACGCCCGCTTGACCTCGGTACGCCGCCGGCGCAGCGCGGCCACGAAGTCGGCGTCGGAGAACGTCGGGTCCATCGGGTCCCGGGCGATGTGCGCGATTTCGTGCGGCAGCTCCGCTCCGCCCTCGGACACCGACAGCCCGCCGAACGTGCGCTGGTCGACGAAGCGCAGCTCGGGGCCGTCGTCGGCGAACCGGAACCGGACCCGCAGGTGCAGCTCGTCGGCCGCCCCGACCGGCTGGAGCAGCAGCTGGCCGGACATGCCGAGGTGCCCGACGAGGGCGTCCCCGCTGTCCAGCGGCAGCCACAGGTACTTGCCCCGGCGCCGGACGTCGGTGATCGTCCGGCCGGCCAGCACGTCGGCGAAGTGCGCCCCGCCCGGCTGGTGCCGGCGTACGGCCCGGGGATGGCGCACCTCGACCGAGGTGATGGTGCGCCCGATGACCCACTGGGCCAGGCCCTGCCGGACCGTCTCGACCTCGGGCAGCTCAGGCACGGCCGGCGCCCGCCTCGGCGGCCTGCTCGTCGGCCTCGCCCCTGGTCAGCGCACCCTGCTCCCGCTCGGCCTGCTCGGTCAGCGCGCCCTGCTCCCGCTCGGCCTGCTCGGTCAGCGTCCGCCAGGCCGACTCGGCGGCCCGCTGCTCCGCCTCCTTCTTGCTGCGCCCCTCCGCGCCGCCGTACCGGTTGCCGGCCACCACCACCCAGGCGGTGAAGGTCTTCAGGTGGTCCGGGCCGGTGCCCTCGATCCGGTACTCCGGCACGCCCAGCCCCAGCGCCGCGGTCAGCTCCTGGAGGCTGGTCTTCCAGTCCAGCGCGGCGCCCCGGCCGGCCGACTCCGCCATCAGCGGGTCGAAGAGACGGTGGATCACCTTGGCCGCGGTGTCCAGGCCGTACTGGAGGTAGATCGCGCCGAGCAGCGCCTCCAGGGTGTCGGCCAGGATGCTGGCCTTGTCCCGGCCGCCCGTGGTCTCCTCCCCCTTGCCCAGCAGCAGGTAGGCGCCGAGCCCCTCCGGGCCGAGGCCGCGCGCCACGTCGGCGAGGGCCCGCATGTTCACCACGCTGGCGCGCAGCTTGGCGAGCTGCCCCTCGGGCAGGTCGGGGTGGTTGTGGAACAGCGCCGTGGTGATCACCACGCCGAGGACCGAGTCACCCAGGAACTCCAGCCGCTCGTTGGTGGGCAGGCCCCCGTTCTCGTACGCGTAGGAGCGGTGGGTCAGCGCGCGCTCCAGCAGTTCCGGGTCGAGCGACACCCCGAAGGCCGCCTCCAGGTGGCCGACGGGAGCGCGCCGCCGCTTGTCGTTGCTCATGGTGCTACCTCGGTGTCTTTGCGGTCAGGTGCGAGATCGTGCGGGACGCCGTCGAGCAGAGCGGAGACGGTGTCGGTGGCGCCGCGCCGCCACAGGTGGGCGGCGAGGGCGATGCCGGAGGCGACGTCGTCGGGCTGGGCCGCCCCGTGGCAGACGACCACCGTGCCGGCCACCCCGAGCAGCGCCGCGGCCCGCGGGGCGCCGCCACTCGCCGGCGGCCCGCCGGCCATCGCGTACGCGCCCTCGATCGCCTTGAGCAGCACGTTGCCGGTGAACCCGTCGGTGACCACGACGTCGGCGCGCGCGCCGAGGGAGATGTCGAACCCCTCGACGAGGCCCACGTAGCGGGCGCCGCACGGCAGCGGCACGGTGGCGAGGGCGGGATCGGCGGCGCGGCGCAGGCGGTCGCCCTTGCCCGCCTCGGTGCCGACGGAGAGCAGCCCGACCCGGGGCGCGGCGACGCCGTGCGCCACGGCGGCGTACGCGGCACCGAGCACGGCGTGCCGGGCGAGGGTGGTGGGGCGGGGCTCCAGCGTGCCGCCGACGTCCAGCAGCACCACCGGGCCGGCCACGGCCGGCAGTGTGGCCACCAGGGCCGGGCTGCGTACGCCCGCCCAGCGGCCGAGGCCGAGCGCGGCGGCGGTGACGGTGGCGCCGGTCGAGCCGGCGGAGAGGAGCGCGTCGGCGAGCCCGTCGCGGACGGCGGTGACCGCCGCGCGGACGGTGCTCTCCGCGCGCGCGGCGGTGGGATGATCGGCCATGCCGACGGCGGCCCGCACCGGGCGGACCGTGACCCGGGCGCGTTGCTCCGGGTCGAGCGCACCGATCAGCGCGTCGGCGACCTCGGCCGGTCCGACGAGCAGCAGGTGCAGGTCAGGGTCGCTGCGCACCGCCCGCAGAGCGCCGTCAACCACGACGGCGGGAGCATCGTCCCCGCCGAGGAGGTCGACGGCGATCCGCGCGGTGCCCGGCTCCATCGGGACGCCGGCCGGAGACCGGCCGGCGGCTGAGGGAGCCGGGGCACCGGGCGAGAGCCAGGGTGCGTACGCCACCCGACCTGTGGTCGGGGGCGTCACTCGGCGTCCAGGTCAGACCTCGAGGACCTGGCGGCCCTTGTAGGTGCCGCAGACGGAGCAGGCGGCGTGCGGCAGCTTGGCCGACTTGCACTGCGGGCAGGCCACGGTCGCGACCGCCACGGTCTTCCACTGCGCCCGACGGGCCCGGGTGTTGCTGCGCGACATCTTGCGCTTGGGGACGGCCACGGTTCTTACTCCTCTGTACGGGTCAGTTGCGACAGGCCCGCCCAACGCGGGTCGATCTGCTGATGGCTGTGGTCGGCCGGCAGATCGTCCCAGTGCACCCCGCAGTCGGGGCACAAGCCTGGGCAGTCCTCCCGGCAGAGCGGGTTGGTCGGCAGCGCGAGCACCACCGCGTCCCGCAGCGCCGGCTCCAGGTCGATCAGATCGCCCTGCATCCGGCCCACCTCATCCTCGTCGGTCGTGTCGTCCGTGGTGCTGTTCTCGTACGCGTACAGCTCCTGGATCTTCACCGACACCGAGTCGTCGATCTCGCGCAGGCAGCGGCCGCACTCGCCCTTGACCGGGCCGGTGACGGTCCCGGAGACGAGCACGCCCTCGGACACCGACTCCAACCTCAGGTCGAGGTCGAGATCCGCGCCCGCCGGCACGCCGATCAACTCCACGCCGAGGTCTTCCGGTGCCGGTGCGACCCGCTTGACCGTACGCAACGCGCCAGGCCGACGCGGCAGGTCCCTCGTGTCGAGGACCAGCGGCGACCTGGGGTTGAGTGGAGATGGCGAGTGTTTGGGCATAGTCAGACTCCGGCCGGTGAGAGGCCGACAAAGAAGGTTACCTGGGTGAGCACCCGACCGTCGAACCGGGGCGTCGCCCCGGCCCGTCGGGTGCCGGCTGTCGGCCGCCGGCCCGGGAGCCGCTCAGAAGGGTAGCGGCCGATCGGCCTCGTCACCGGCGAAGGTGCCGATCTCGCGCAGCGCGTGCATCTTGTCCCGGCCGCGCTCTATCGAGGCGAGCGCCCGGGTGAGGAACTGCTCGAAATTGGCCAGCGCGGTGTCGACGTAGTCGTCCACCTCGTCGCGGAGGCGTTGCGCCTCGGCGCGGGCCTCGGCGATGATCCGGGCGCCCTCGTGCTCGGCGGAGACCGTGATCTCGTTCACCGAGACCAGGCGGGCGTGCTCCGCCTCACCCTCACTGATGATCCGGTCGGCCTCGCGCTTGCCGGCCTCCATGATCTTGTCCCGCTCCTCCAGCAGGGCGGCGGCCCGGCGCAGGTCGGCGGGGAGCTCCGCGCGCAGCTCGTCGAGGGCGGCGATCATCTCGCCCCGGTCGACCATGCAGTTGTTGCGCGACATCGGGACGGAGCGGGCCTGCTCCACCATGGCGATCAGTTCGTCGATGCGATCGAGCGGGTCCACCGGCACCTCACTCCTGTCGTTCGTCGGCCGACCTACATGATGCGGCCTGCACGCCGGTTCGGCGTTGCACACATCATGTCGCGCCCCCTCCACCCCCCGCCGCTCCCCCCTCCCGGCGCGTCGCCCCACCCCCACCCCCCACCCCACCGCCCGCCCCCACCAACACAACCGCCGATCTTGCACTTTCTGCCGGGATAAGTCGCCCTTATCGGGCCAGTCGTCGACCGCAAGTGCAAGATCGCCGCGGAGGGGTGGGACGGAGGGGTGGGGACGGCGGGGGGTTAGGGGCGGGGTGGGGGGGTTAGGCGGGCGAGCAGTTGGGCGCGGACCACGTCGGGGACGTGGGCGGAGATGTCGCCGCCCCACTTGGCCACGTCCTTGACGAGGCTGGAGGAGAGGAAGGAGTAGAGCGGGTTGGTCGGCATGAAGAGCGTCTCCACGCCGGCCAGGCCGATGTTCATCTGGGCCATCTGGAGCTCGTAGTCGAAGTCGCTGACCGCGCGCAGGCCCTTGATCAGCACACTGGCCTGCTGGGCCCGGCAGAAGTCCACCAGCAGCCCGCGGAACGACTCGACCCGCACGTTGTCGTACGAGGCCGTCACGTCGCGAAGCATGTCGATCCGCTCCTCGACGGTGAACAGTCCCTGCTTCGACTGGTTGACCAGTACGCCGACGATCACCTCGTCGAAGAGCCGGGCGGCTCGGCCGATGATGTCGAGGTGTCCGTTGGTGACCGGGTCGAAGGAGCCCGGACAGACCGCACGTCTCATGATCGGCGACCGTACCAAAGGGTGGTCTCGCCGTAACGGCGACTGCGCTCGCCGGTGACTCCCTCCACCCAGGTGACCGGGCCGGTCCGGCTGGACCGCTCCACGACCACCAGGGCGTCCGGGGCCAGCCAGCCGCCGTCGACCAGCGCGGCCAGCATCGCGGTGACCTCCTCGTCGGGTACGGCGTACGGCGGATCGGCGAAGACCACGTCGTACGGCCCGTCGTCCGGCCCGGCGGCGAGCACGGTGGCCACCCGGCCGGTGACCAGGCGGGCGGCCGGTGCGGCCCGCAGCGCGGCGATGTTCTCCCGGATCACCCGGGCCGCCCGGGCGTCGGACTCGACCAGCAGCACGTGCGCGGCACCTCGGGACAGCGCCTCCAGCCCGACCGCGCCGGAGCCGGCATAGAGGTCGGCGAAGCGCGCCCCGTCGAGGTCGAGGTCGGCCTGCACGGCGCTGAACAGCGCCTCCCGCACCCGGTCCGAGGTCGGCCGGGTGCCGGCGCCGGGCGGCGCGGTGATCCGCCGCCCGCCGAGCGTCCCGGCCACGATCCGGGTCACCGTCTGCTCCCGCACATGTCCCTGACGCTACGCGAGGGCTGGCCCGGACGGACGGGACGGTAGGCACGCCGGACGCGTGATCAACCGCCGTACGGCGGGAGCACCCCACGAGGGATGGGCAGGGTCGACATCTGCCGATCCTAGGTCGCCCGGCCGGTGGGGTCGTCAGCCCTTCTCCAGGTACTCCGCGCGTTCCTCGTCGACGAGGGCGGCGACGGAGGCGGCCAGGGCCGGGTGCCGGGCCAACTCCGGATCCTCCTCGACCAGGGCGATCGCCTCGACCCGGGCGTCCCGGATCAGGTCGGCGTCCCGCAACAGCGACAGCAGCCGCAGGTGGGATCGGCGGCCGGACTGGGTGGCGCCCAGCACGTCGCCCTCGCGGCGCTGCTCCAGGTCCAGCTCGGCGAGCTTGAAGCCGTCGGTGGTGGAGGCGACCGCGTCGAGGCGTTCCCGGGCCGACGAGCCCTCCACCGCCTCGGTGACCAGCAGACACAGGCCGGCGGCCGAGCCCCGGCCCACCCGGCCGCGCAACTGGTGCAGCTGGGAGACGCCGAACCGGTCGGCGTCCAGCACGATCATCACGGTGGCGTTGGGCACGTTCACCCCCACCTCGACCACCGTGGTCGCCACCAGCGCGTCCAGGTCGCCGGCGGCGAAGGAGCGCATCACCGCGTCCTTCTCGTCGGCCGGCAGCCGCCCGTGCAGCACCCCGATCCGCAGCCCGTGCAGCGGGCCCTCGGCAAGCAGCGGCGCCACCTCGGTCACCGCGAGGGGCGGGCGCCGCCCGTTGTCGTCCTCCCGGGGCGCCTCCTCCTCCGACGCGGGGCCGTCCCCGATCCGGGGGCAGACCACGTACGCCTGGTGGCCGGCGGCGACCTCCTCCCGCAGCCGGCGCCAGGCCCGGTCGAGGAACGCCGGCTTCTCGGCGGCCGGCACCACGTGCGAGGCGATCGGCGAACGCCCCTGCGGCAGCTGGGAGAGGGTGGAGATCTCCAGGTCGCCGTAGACGGTCATGGCCACCGTGCGCGGGATCGGGGTGGCGGTCATCACCAGCACGTGCGGTGGCTGGTCGGCCTTGGCCCGCAGCGCGTCCCGCTGCTCCACGCCGAACCGGTGCTGCTCGTCGACCACCACCAGACCCAGGTCGTGGAAGTCGACCCCCTCGTAGAGCAGGGCGTGGGTGCCGAGCACGATGCCGGCCCGCCCCTCGGCCACCTCGGCGAGCGCCCGCCGCCGCGCCGCCGCGCCGAGCGAACCGGTGACCAACTCCACCCGGGTGGCGTCGTCGGCGGCGCCCAGCTCACCGGCCCGGGCCAGCGGGCCGAGCAGGTCGAGCATGCCCCGGTAGTGCTGGGCCGCGAGCACCTCGGTCGGGGCGAGCAGGGCCGCCTGCCCGCCGGCGTCGACCACCTGGAGCATGGCCCGCAGCGCCACCACCGTCTTGCCGGAGCCGACCTCGCCCTGGAGCAGCCGGTGCATCGGGTGCGCGGTGGCCAGGTCGGCGGCGATCTCCCGGCCGACGGCCTGCTGGCCGGGAGTCAGCTCGTACGGCAGCCGGGCGTCGAACGCGTCCAGCAGTCCGCCCGGTTTCGCGGGGCGGGCCTGCGCCGGCCAGTCCGCCGCCCGGTGCTTGCGCTGCACCAGGGTGAGCTGCACGGCGAACGCCTCGTCCCACTTGAGCCGGCGCCGGGCCCGGTACAGCTCCTCCTTGCTCGACGGCCGGTGGATCTCGCGCAGCGCGGCACCGATGCCGACCAGGTTGCGGCTGGCGCGGACGGTGGCCGGCAGCGGGTCCTCCGGCGGGGTGAACGTGTCCAGCACCACCCGGACGCACCGGGCGATCACCCAGGTCGGCACCGCCGCGGCGGCCGGGTAGACCGGGATCAGCGCCCCGGCGAACTCCTCGACCTCCTCGTTCGCCGCCGCCTCGCCGTCGCCGCCCTCGCCGAGCAGCACGTACTCCGGGCCGTTGAGCTGCCGCTTGCCCCGGAACTCGGTGACCTTGCCGGCGAACAGCCCCCACCGGCCGGGGCGAAGCTCCCGCTCCCGCCACGCCTGGTTGCCGAAGAAGGTGAGGGTGAGCACGCCGCCGGAGCCGTCGCCGACGGTGACCTCCAGCAGGTTGCCCCGGCGCTGCCGCATCGGCCGGACGGCGGTGCGCTGCACCTGGGCCAGCACGGTGACCTGCTCCCCCACGTCGAGCGAGCGGATGTCGGTGTGCTCGCCGCGCTCGTCGTAGCGGCGGGGGAAGTGGTAGATCAGGTCGCCGGCGGTGTGCAGGTCGAGGTGGCTCGCCAGGGCCTTCGCCGTCTTCTCGCCGACCAGCTTCTTCAGCGGCGTGTCCACCGTGGCCGGTTCGCTCGTCATTCGACCGTTACCTTTCAGCGCGCTTTGGCAAGCACCCGGTTGGTAGTCCCGCCTTGCGGTGGGACGGTCCCGGTCTGATCCGCGGGCGCGGTGCCGGGTTCACGCTTCGCAGCCACCTGCCCGCGTACGCGGGTCTTCTGGTCAGCTCCACGTGCTGCCACCGGGCCACTCCCGGCGGTGTCGAACTCAGCCGCCAGCGCGGCCAGGTTCTGTGCGGCGTGGCGGTCACGGTCCATGGCCAGACCGCACGCCTGGCAGTGATATTCGCGCTCGGACAGGGCGAGCTTGGCTTTCGCCGCGCCGCAACCCGAGCAGGTCTTGGAGGACGGGTACCAGCGGTCGGCTACGAGCAGCCGGCCGCCGTTCCATCCGGCCTTGTACGTGAGTTGGCGTCGGATCTCGGCGAATCCGGCGTCGGCGATGTGCTTCGCGAGTCGCCGGTTGCCGAGCATGCCGGTCACGTTGAGGTCTTCGACCACGAAGGTGCCGAGTCACCAGTCGTCATTCGACCCCCACCAGGAGCGGATAGTGCGGCTGCCCGCCCTCGTACGCCTGGACCTCCACGAACGGCCAGGACCGCTCGACGTGCTCGCGTACCCGCTCGGCCAGCCCGGCCGGGGCGTCCGCCCCGCAGAGCAGGGTGACCAGCTCGCCACCGCCGCCGAGCATCCGGTCGACCACGGCGGTGCAGGTGTCGAGCAGGTCGCCGCCGATCAGGTGCACCTCCCCCTCGACCAGCGCCAGCACGTCGCCCGGCCGGCACGGCCCGGCCACGGTGAGCGCCTCCTTGCCGGCGTGGCAGACCTCCGCGTACCGGCAGGCGCCGGCGGCCTCGGCCATGGCGATGACGTCGTCGGAGAAGCGGCGGGACGGGTCACGGACGGCGAGGGCGGCGAGCGCCTGCACCGGGGAGCGGGTGGGCACCACGCTCACCTTGATCCCGAGCGCGTGCGCCTCCCGGGCGGCGGTGCTCGCCACCGACTGGGTGTTGGGGTCGTTGGGCAGCACCACCACCCGCGCGGCACCGGTGGCCCGGATCGCGTCGAGCAGCTCGCCGGTGGACGGGTTGGCCGGCACCACGGTGGCCCCCTCGGCGGCGAACAGCTCGGCGATGCCGGCGCCGGTGGCCACCACCACGGCCGCCCGGCCGTCGGGCAGCGGGGCCGGCGGCGGGGCCGGCTGGTCGGCGAAGCGGGTCACCGTGATCCGGTGCGGCCGGCCGGCGACCACGCCCGCCTCGATCGCCGCGCCGACGTCGTTGACGTGCACGTGCACGTTCCAGGTCCCGACGGCTGGGCCGCCGTCACCGACGATGACGAGCGAGTCGCCGAGCGCCGCCAGCGCGCCGCGCAGCCGGACCACCGCCTCGTCGGTGGCGTCGAGCAGGTACTGCACCTCGTAGGCGTACGCGGGGGAGCCGGTCTCCCGGACGGCGGTGACCGGTGGGCGCAGCGCGCGCGGCGCGGGTGCCGGCTGCCGCGGGCTCTCCCCGGTGACCACCTCGACCAGGGCGTCCAGCAACAGGCAGAGGCCGCGCCCGCCGGCGTCCACCACGCCGGCACGGGCCAGCGCGGGCAACTGCTCCGGGGTACGCGCGAGCGCCCGCGCCGCCGCGTCCGCGGCGGCCCGGACCACCGTGCGCAGGTCGTCGCTGTCCGCCTGTTCGGCGGCGCCCGCCGCGGCGGCGACCACGGTGAGCAGGGTGCCCTCGACCGGCTGGGCCACCGCCGCGTACGCGGCTCGGGCGGCCGTGGCCAGCGCGGCGGCGAACTGCCGGCCGCGGACCGCCGGCACGGCGGCGAGTGCGTCGGCCAGCCCGCGCAGGATCTGCGACAGGATTACCCCGGAGTTGCCCCGTGCGCCCAGCAGCGCGCCCTGCGCCATCAGCCGCAGCGTGTGCCCGTGCGGGGTGTGCCCGTCGTCGGGGAGGGTGTCCAGGTCCATGGCGAGGGCCTGCTGCGCGGAGGTGACGGTGAGCACCAGGTTGGTGCCGGTGTCCCCGTCCGGGACCGGGTAGACGTTGAGGTCGTCGATCTCGCCCTGGTGACGCTGGAGGGCGGCCAGCCCGCTCGCACACCAGCGGCGCACCGCGGCGGCGTCGAGGGTGTCCAGCACGACCGAAGCCTACTGGCGTGCACCGACACGCGCCGGGGTCGCCCGGCCCAGGTCGGCGTGTCCGGCGGGGCCCCGGCCCAGGGCGTGGCGGGCCCCGCGCCGCAGAGCGTGGCGGGGGGCCGCGCCGCCCCCAGGCCGTGGCGGAGGCCGGGCACCGCTGCCGCCGGACGCGCCGCTACCCTGGGCTGGTTCCCGTCCGGCAACTCCGGCTCCGCGCGGCTGACACCGCGCGGCGACCCGGAGCCGTCAACGCCGACAGGGCCGGTTGGGCAGGGCCGCCGGTCATCGGGTAACCTGGCCAGGTTGCCCGGGCAGCGCCTGGCGGCGACCTCATGAACGTTTCAAACCCAGGAGTATCCCGTGGCTAGCGTGTGCGACGTCTGTGGCAAGGGGCCGGGCTTCGGCCACAACGTGTCCCACTCGCACCGGCGGACCAACCGCCGCTGGAACCCGAACATCCAGTCGGTGCGTACCCCGGCCGGTGGCGGCACCACCAAGAAGATGCAGGTCTGCACCTCGTGCATCAAGGCCGGCAAGGTCACCCGCGCCTGACGCGGTAGAGCCACCCCAGAACTCGTCGGAAGCCGGCGGGCCCACACGGGTCCGCCGGCTTCTGTCGTACCCGAAAGCCGGAGCCGACAGGGGGCCGACCGGCTGGCGACCCCGCCCCACGGGTCCGGTTAGGGTCCTGCTGCGCCGGCTGTCCGGTTCGGCGTCGACAGCACGGTGGGGAGGAACGACCGGTGGATCTGGACCTGGGCCGCGACGAGATGGTGGTGGTCGGCGCGTCGTTCGGCACGTTGCGCTGGCTCAACGAGGACCTACCGGCCGGCAGCGTCGTCCTCGTCGACGAGCCCGAGCTGATCCGCCGCCGGGGCATCGAGCGGTTCGCCGCCGAGCTGCCGCTCGTCTCCCGGCTCGTGCCGGCCGAGTACCAGACCGACTTCGACGTCGACGCCCTGCTCGCCCGGGAGCCCGGGCTGGCCGCCGCCCGGTTGGTCATGCCCGGCCACGAGTACGGGGTGGGCGCCGCCGCCCGGCTGGCCGAACGCCTGGGCCTGCCCGGCACCGGTTTGGCCGCCGCCGAAATCTTCACCGACAAGCACCGGATGCGGCAGCTCGCCGACGCCGCCGGCCTGGCCAACCCGGCGTACGAGCTGGTCGACGACCCCACGCGGGCGGCGGAGTTCGCCCGGCGCCACGGCGGCCGGTGCGTGCTCAAGCCCACCCGCCGATCGGGCAGCCTCGGCGTGCAGCTCGTCGCCGACCCGGCGGAGATCGCCACGGGCTGGGCCACCAGCGCGGCGCCGCCGGCACCGATCGACGCCATCGACGGCCGGCCCACTGGCGTGCTGGTCGAGGAGCTGCTGGTCGGCTCGGAGCACAGCGTCGAGCTGCTGGTCGCCGACGGCGAGACGATCTTCGCCAACGTCACCGACAAGCGGATCGTCGGCGGCCGGTTCCCGGTGGAGCGCGGGCACACGGTGCCGTCCGCGCTGCCCGCGGAGAAGCACCGGGCGCTGCGGGACGCGGCCGAGCGGCTCGCCCGGGCGGCCGGCTTCCGCACCGGGATGCTGCACAGTGAGTGGATCCTCGCCGACGGACGGCCGACCCTGGTGGAGTGCGCGGCCCGGATGCCCGGCGACATGATCACCCCGCTGATCTCGATCGCCTACGAGTGCGGCTTCATCAAGGAGTACCTGCAGGTGCTCCGGGGCGAGCGGCCGACGCTGCCGGCCCGGCCGACCGGCGCGGCGGCGGTGGAGTTCCTGATCGCCCCGCCCGGCCGGGTCACCGCGGTGGCCGGGGTCCGGGAGGCCCTGCGGGTGCCGGGCGTGCTGGACGTGCAGCTCGAGGTCGCGGTCGGGGACACCGTGCCGGACCTGATCTCCTCGGCCCAGCGCAGCGGGCACCTGCTGGCCTGGGGCGCCGACCCCGGCGCGGCGGAGGTCGCCGCCCAGAAGGCCGCCGACCAGATCCGCATCACCGTGGCGTGACCCGGCGCGGGCCGTCAGAGCGTACGGCCGAAGGAGAGGCAGCCCGGGGCGTCCTTGTAGAAGCCGAAGTTCGGGATCCGCTCGTAGCCGGCCGAGGTGTACATCGCGATCGCCTCGGGCTGCTTGTCGCCGCACTCCAGGACGATCCGCTTGCGGCCCTGCTCCCGCGCCGACCGCTCCACGGCGGCGAGCACCGACCGGGCGACGCCGCGGCCCCGGGCCGCCGGCGTGGTGTACATCCGCTTCAGTTCGGCCGTCTCACGGTCGTCGCCGTGGCTGCGCCAGCCGCCGCAGCCCACCGGCTGCCCGTCCAGGTAGGCGACCAGGAACGTGCCGGCCGGGGGCTCGAACTCCGCCGCGTCGACCGGCGTGTCGTCGCCACTGCCGCCGTACCGCTGGCCGAGGTCGGCCAGGGCCGCCCGGATCAACACCTGTGACTCGGGCGCGTCGAAGCGCCGCGCCCGGATCTCGATCTCGCTCACGTCAGGAAAGGCTACGACCGAGCCTCCGGCCCCTGGGGCGGACCCGCGCACATCGGTCGCAGATCACTCCGAGCGGCGGAAGTGGTCCCAACCGGCGGGTCCCTGGTACGCCGCGCCGTCCACGGTGACCCCGGTGCCCTCGGCCACCCGCCCGATCGGCCGCCAACCCGCCGGGAGCGTCGCCGCCGCCGGGAAGGCCGCCGCCAGCGCGTGGTCCTCGCCGCCGGCCAGGATCCACGTGTACGGGTCGACGCCCAGCGCCTGGGCCGCATCGCGCATCTGCCGGGGCACCTCGAACGCGTCCCGGGTCACGTCGATCGCCACCCCGCTGGCCGTCGCCACGTGCCCCAGGTCGGCCAGCAGCCCGTCCGAGACGTCGATCATGGCGGTGGCGCCGTGCCGGGCCGCCTCCGGGCCGGCCGCGTAGGGCACCTCGGGGCGCCGGTACGCCTCGACCAGCAGCCGGGGCGTCCGGAAGCCCCGGGACAGGACGGTGTAGCCGGCTGCCGCCCAGCCCGTCCGCCCGGCGAGCGCCACCACGTCGCCGGGACGGGCCCCCGAGCGGACCACCGGCGGCCGACCGGCCAGGTCACCCAGGGCGGTCACCGCGATGGTGATGACGGGGCTGGCCGACATGTCGCCGCCGACCACGCCGGCCCCGACCAGGGCGGCCTCCGCGCCGAGCCCGTCGGCCAGTTGCTCCGCCCAGCCCGGGTCGAGGTCGGCCGGGATGCAGAGCGCGACCAGCAACGCGGTCGGCGTGGCGCCCATGGCCGCGATGTCGGCGAGGTTGGCCGCCGCCGCCCGGTGCCCGACGTCCCGCGCCTCGGACCAGTCCCGCCGGAAGTGCCGCCCCTCGACCAGCACGTCGGTGGAGGCCACCACCCGCCGGTCCGGCGCCGCGACGACCGCCGCGTCGTCGCCGGGACCGAGCAGGCAGCTCTCCCCGTCCGCCAGCCGGGCGGTGACCCGGTCGATCAGCCCGAACTCCCCGATACCCGCGACCGTCATGCCGTCCTCTCGTCACGCTCGTCCGTCTCGCATCTCCGCACCACGGCTCGGCGTGTCCTCGCTCACCGCGTCCAGCCGGCCACCGATCGGGATCACACCTGCTCCGTAGGGTAGTTTCACCCTTCGGGTCGCCCCAGGCGGCGACGGACGGAGGTCGAGTCGTGGTACAGGCGTACATCCTCATCCAGACCGAGGTCGGTCGGGCGCGTGACGTGGCCGGTCAGATCGCGGACCTTGCCGGCGTGGTGCGGGTCGACGCCGTCACCGGGCCGTACGACGTGGTCGTGCTCACCGAGGCGAACACCGTCGACGAACTCGGCAAACTCATCGTCAGCAAGGTGCAGATGGTGCCCGGCATCACCCGCACCCTCACGTGTTCGGTGGTACGCCTGTAGTGGACGAGATCACCCCCTCCCCCGCCCCGGACGAGCCGACCCCGCGCCGCGACCGCTCCACCCGCAGCGCGGCGCTCTGGGCGACGCTGATCGCGGTGCCGGTCACCGTGGCGGTCGCCGGGTTCACCTTCGCCAAACTCTCCCCCGAGGAGCCGGCCGCCACGCCGAGCGCGTCGGCGACCGCCGTCCGGCCGCAGTCGACCACCCCGGTCGAGATGCCGGCCCCGCCCCTGGCCGAGCGGCCGGCGACGGTGTGCCGCGCCCTGATGTCCCAGCTCCCGGCGAGCGTCCGTGACCTGCAGCAGCGGCCGGTCACCGCCGGCGCCGAGCAGAACGCCGCCTACGGCGACCCGGCGCTGACCGTGGCCTGCGGCGGCACCCCGCGGCTTGAGCTGTGCCCCTCGCCCGCCCCGGGCGCATCGACCGATCAACCGGCCGACGGCTGCATCTCGGCGACCGGCCACGTGTGGCGGGTCAACGGGGTCTGCTGGTACACGGTGGAGCAGGCCGACGGCGCCGTGCTGACCGCCGTCGACCGGGAGGTCCCCGTCCGGGTCCGGCTCCCCAAGACGTACGAGCAGCCGCTCAAGTGGGTCACCTCGATCTCCGACACGATCGTGGCCACGGTCCCCTCGGCCGAGACCGCCCCCTCCGGCTGCACCGCCTGATCCGCTCCGCCCCTGGCCCGCTCGGGCCGGGGTTCAGCGGCCGGCGCGGCGGAGGGCGGTACGGATGAGGCGGTTGACCAGCTTCGGATACTCCAGGCCGCTGGCCGCCCACATGCGCGGGAACATCGACGTCGGGGTGAAGCCCGGCATGGTGTTGATCTCGTTGAGGTAGACGTCCAGCTCGGGGGTGACGAAGAAGTCGACCCGGGCCAGGCCGGAGCAGTCCAGGGCGGTGAAGGCCCGGGTGGCGTACTCCTGCACCTGGCGGGTGACCTGCTCGGGCAGGTTCGCCGGGATGTCGTACTCGCAGGCGTCGTCGATGTACTTCGCCTCGAAGTCGTACCAGTCGTGGCCGGAGATCACCCGCACCTCGGCCAGCACCGACGCCTCGGGGGCACCGCCGGCCTCGCCCTCCAGCACGCCGCACTCGATCTCGCGGCCGACGACGGCGCCCTCGACCAGCACCTTGGTGTCGATCTCGCGGGCGGTGGCGACCGCCGCGTCGAGCTGGGACCAGTCGTCGACCTTGGTGATGCCGAAGGAGGAACCGGCCCGGGACGGCTTGACGAACACCGGCAGGCCCAGCCGCTCCTTGTCCTCCTCGGTCATGGTCATCCCGTTGCGCAGCACCACGTACGGGCCGACCGGGATGCCCTCGACGGCGCAGAGCTTCTTGGTGAACTCCTTGTCCATGGCGGCGGCGGAGGCGAAGACGTTCGCCCCGACGTACGGGATGTCGGCCATCTCCAGCATCCCCTGGATCGTGCCGTCCTCGCCGTACGCACCGTGCAGCACCGGGAAGACCACGTCCACGTCCGCGAGGGCCCGGGGACCCTGCGTGGGGTCGAGCACCAGGAGGCCACCCGCCGCCGGGTCCGCACGCAGCACCAGCTCGGCGCCGGAGCTGGCGGTGATCTCCGGCAGCCTGCGGTCCTGGATCGACAGCTGACCCGGGTCGCCGCTGGCCAGCACCCACTGGCCCTGCCGGGTGATGCCGACCGGCACCACCTCGAACTCGTCCGGGTCGAGCGCGCCCAGCACGCTGCCCGCGCTCACGCAGGAGATGCCGTGCTCGGGACTACGGCCGCCGAAGACGATCGCCACGCGGGTCTTGCCTGGGGTGGTCACTGCTGGTCACCTCTTCGGTCGCGACTGCGGCTGGCCGTGCTCGCCGGTGGCGCTCACCCGGTTGACCTTACTGTGCGTGGCGAGGGCGGGTGACCGATACCCGGGGAGACGGGCGGCCGGGACCGGGAGCTGCCACCGGCCGCCCGGCGACCCGCCCTCGGCCTGCCGGGTCCGCGGGGCGGGCGGATTCAGCTCAGGTGCTCCGGTTCGCGGGGGCGCCGCCCGACGGCGATGACCTTCACCCGCTGTCGTCCGGCGCGGACCATGCCCAGCGCCATGAAGGCGCCGGCGATCCGGTCCGCCGCCTCCCGGTTGCTCGCCCCGACCACCTGCCGGCGGCGCTCCGGGCTCGTCCGCTCGTTGCGTGCCACGCCGTCGAGGGGCCGGACGTCGGTGAGAACCACGAGGAAGCGGGTCATGCCCCGCTACCCCGGTCCGGGGGGCGGCAGCTCGTCGCCGTCATGCGATCCCCTTCCGGTCTCGACGCCGGTACGGGCACGCGGCGATCGGGTCGTGGGGGGAGACAACCCGATCACCGCGCGCCCCATCCCCTCCGGTCGCTCACCACCACCGTCGCCACGACAACCGGCGGTGAGGACATGGTCACAGATTGACAGGTGGACACGCGTGAATGCAACTCTCATCGACATTCTCTCATGCCCATCTTCCCGTTCAATGTGCGACCATCGATGCATGGCGCCGAAGACCGCCCGGGCCCGACGGCTCGGCATCGCCCTGCGTACCCATCGGGAGGCCGCCGGCCTGACCCTCGAGGCCGCGGCTGACGAGATCAACAGCACCCGGAGCACCCTGTCCCGCTACGAGAACGCGCAGACGCTGATCAGCCCGGCCACCGTGCGCGCCCTGCTCACCCTCTACGGGGTGAGCCCGGACGAGATCGCCGCGGCGGTGCAACTGGCCAAGGACGCGCGCAAGCCCGGGTGGTGGGTCTCCTACTCGTACCTGCTGGACCGCCGGACCATCGACTTCATCGCGCTGGAGGCGGAGGCGACCGGGATCGCCAACTTCGAACCCTCGGTGGTGCCCGGCCTGCTCCAGACCGCCGACTACGTCCGCGGCGTGATGCGCGGCGGCCCGCACACCCTCAGTGACGAACAGGTGGAGCAGCGGGTCCACCTGCGGCTCGACCGGCAGCAGCGGCTCACGGGCGACGATCCGCCGATCCTCGACGCCATCATCGACGAGGGCGCGCTGCTGCGACCGGTCGGTGACCGGTCCGTGATGGAGGGCCAATTACGGCACCTGCTGAAGATGGGCGAGCTGCCCAACATCACCGTGCAGGTGATCCCACTCGCGGCCGGCTACCACCGGGGCACCCGGGGTTCGCTGCACATCCTGGAGTTCGCCGACCCGGAGGACCCGATCATCGCCTCCGTGGAGACGGTCGCCGGGCAGATGGTCCTGGACCGGCCGGGCGACCTGCGTACCTGCACCAAGATCATGGAGCACCTGCGGACCGTGGCGTTGAGCCCGGCGGCCAGCCGGGACCAGCTCCTCCGCCTGCTGAACGAGAGGTAGAACATGAACGGCACGAACAGCCCCCGCCCGCCGGCCGACGGCTGGCGCAAGAGCAGCCACAGCGGCGACGAGGGCGCGTGCGTCGAGCTGGCGTTGCTGCCCGAGGCGGTCGCGGTTCGCGACTCCAAGGACCCCGCCGGCCCCGTACTGGTCTTCGCCCCGGCCGCTTGGACGGCCTTCTCCGGCGCGCCACCGCGCGGCTGATCCCGCCTCCGCAACCGGCCGTCGGCGTCGCCGGAGTGCTGGTCGGGGAGGATCCGCCGCCAGAAGCATGCCGCGGGGCACGACACGCCGTCACGGCGCGATCGCCGCACGGCAGGCAGTGACGGGCGCGGCGCTCAGGCCGGCCGGCGGGCGGTGACGGCCGTGGCGTCCAGGTCGTCGTCGTGCACCACGCGCGGCACCAGGCCCGCCTCAGTGAGCAGCCCGCAGAGCGCCTCGGCCTGCCCGGCGCTGATCTCCACCGCCAGGTGCCCACCCGGGGCGAGCCACTCGGCCGCCCCGGCGGCCACCCGGCGCAGCACGGCCAGCCCGTCGACGCCGCCGTCCAGCGCCACCGGCGCCTCGTGCAACCGCGCCTCCGTCGGCAGTATCGCCACCGCGCCGCTCGGCACGTACGGGGCGTTCGCCACCACCAGGTCGAGCCGGCCCCGCCACTCGGTCGGGATCGGCCCGAACAGATCGCCCTGGTAGACGGGCACGCCGAGCGGGGCGAGGTTGCGCCGGGCGCAGGCCACCGCGGCCGGGTCGATGTCGGCGGCGGCCAGCCAGCGGGGAGCGAGCCGGCCGTGCAGCACCAGCGCGGCGGCGCCGGACCCGCAGCAGAGGTCGAGCACGGCGGGCGCCGGCCCGGCCACCGCGGCGGCGGCGGAGACCAGCAGGGCGGTACGCCCCCGGGGCACGAACACCCCGGAATCGACGGCGACCCGCAGGCCGCAGAACTCGGCCCAGCCGAGCAGGTGCTCCAGCGGCAGGCCGGCGACCCGACGGTCGGCCAGCCAGGCCAGCGCCTCGGCCGTGTCGGCGGCGGCGATCAGCAGGTCCGCCTCGTCCTCCGCGTAGACGCACCCGGCGGCGCGCAGCCGGGCGACGAGGGCGGGACGGTCAGAAGACAGCGGGGATGGTGCCATGAGATGCCTTTCGGGAGCGCTCGTCGGCGCTCCCGGCGTCGCCTAGCCCTGGGGCGACGCGGACTCGGAGGGAGCGCCGGTCCTCATCTGGTGGATCGGTCTCACCTCCTCCGGTCGGGGCCCGCGCGGGCCGTGACTGCCCGTCACGATAGCGGAGCCGGCGGCGTCGGGCCGCCCCGGCCGGCTCAGGCCGTGCTGGCGTCCAGCGCGGCGGCGACGTCCGCCACCAGGTCGGCGGCGTCCTCGATGCCGCAGGAGAGCCGGACGAAGCCGGGAGCGGTGTCGTCGCCCCACTGGGCCCGCCGATCGGCGGTGGTGTGCACGCCACCGAACGAGGTGGCGGCGGCGACCAGGCGGGACGCGTCGAGGAACCGGGCCACCCGGTCGGCGTCGCCCAGGTCGAACGAGAGCACCCCGGGCATCCGTCGCATCTGTGCCGAGGCGACCCGGTGAGCCGGGTCCTCCGGCCGCCCGGGCCAGCGCAGGCCGGTGACGTCGGCCCGGCCGGCGAGCAGCCGGGCCAGCGCCTCGGCGTTGGCGGTCTGCCGCCCGAGCCGCAGGTCCAGGGTGGCCAGCGAACGGTGGGCCAGCCAGCAGTCGAAGGCTCCGGGCACCCCGCCGGTGGTGGTCCGCCAGGCGGTCACCGGGTCGAGCAGCTCGACGGAGCGCGCCGCCACGTACCCGAGGAGCAGGTCGGAGTGACCGGTGAGCGCCTTGGTGCCGGAGGCGACCACCACGTCGGCGCCGAGGTCCAGCGGGCGCTGCCCGAGCGGCGTGGCGGTGGTGTTGTCGACCGCGACGAGGGCCCCGGCGGCGTGGGCCGCGGCGGCCAGCGCGGACACGTCGGCCACGTCCAGGCCCGGGTTCGCCGGGGTCTCCAGCAGCACCAGCCGGACGCCGGAGAACGACGGGTACGGCCCGGCGGTCGGCACGAAGCCGACCCGTACGCCGATGCCGGCCAGGGTGTCGGTGGCGAAGGCACGCACCGGGAAGTAGCCGTCGGCGGGCAGCAGCACGGTGTCGCCGGGGCGCAGCAGCGCCAGCAGCAGCCCGGTGATGGCCGCCTGGCCGCTGCCGAAGACCCGACAGTCCCCGCCCTCCAGTTCGCCGATCGCCGCCTCCAGCAGCCGGCGGGTCGGGTTGTCCGGCCGGCCGTACCCGTTGGGCGTCGCCGCCGGCCCCTGCCACGGGTCGAGGTGGTACGGCGCGGCGAAGACCGGCCCGGGCAGGAACGGATCCCCGGGTGCCGGCGCCGGCAGCCCGGCGTGCACGCTGCGGGTGCCGTCACCCCAGTCGGTCATGCGGCCACCTCGCTCCGCTCGCTCATGGCCGCCTCACTCGTACGACTCGGGCTTCGCGGTCCGGCTCATCAGGGCGTCCACGGCCAGCCGCGGGTCCATCCCCTCGTGGCAGATCCGCTCGATCTGCTCGGTGATCGGCATCTCCACGCCGTGTGCCCGGGCCAGGTCGCGGATGGCCAGGCAGCTCTTCACGCCCTCGGCGGTCTGCCGGGTGGCCGCCTGCGCCTGTTCCAGGGTCTCCCCCCGGCCCAGGTGCTCGCCGAAGGTGCGGTTGCGGGCCAGCGGGGAGGAGCACGAGGCCACCAGGTCGCCCATGCCGGCCAGGCCGGCGAAGGTGATCGGGTCGGCGCCGAGCGCCACCCCCAGCCGGGCCGTCTCGGCCAGGCCGCGGGTCATCAGCATCGCCCGGGTGTTGTCGCCGAAGCCCATCGCGGTGGCGATCCCGTACGCCAGGGCGATCACGTTCTTCACCGCCCCGCCCAGCTCGCAGCCGATCACGTCGTCGTTGGTGTACGGACGGAAGTACGGCGTGCGGATCGACGACTGGACCAGGGCGGCCCGCCGGCCGTCGGTGCCGGCGACCACGGTCGCGGCGGGCTGCTCGGCGGCGATCTCCGGGGCCAGGTTGGGCCCGGAGACGACCACCACCCGGTCGGCCGGCACCCCGGCGGTCTCCATGATCACCTGGCTCATCCGCTTGGTGGTGCCCAGCTCGATGCCCTTCATCAGGGAGACCAGCGTGGCGTCGGGGTGCAGGTACGGGGTCCACCCGGCGAGGTTGCCGCGCAGCGTCTGCGACGGCACGGAGAGCACCACCACCTCCGCCCCGACGATCGCCTCCTCGGCGTCGCCGGTGGCGGTGACCCGGTCGGGCAGCCGCACGTCGGGCAGGTAGTCCGGATTGCAGCCCGTGGTGCGGATCGCCTCGGCCACCGACTGCCGGCGGGCCAGGATCGTCACCTCCCGGCCGGCGTCCGCGAGGATCTTGGCGAACGCCGTCCCCCACGAGCCGGCCCCCAGCACCGCGACATGCCCCTCGCTCATTCCTTCACCTCGCGGCTGTTCCTCGGGGTTCGGGCGGGGCGCTCCCACAGCGGGGGTGGGGTGCCGCCGCGGATCTCGGCGACCATGTCACGGATCCGCAGCATGATGGTGTCGCTCATCTCCTCCAGGATGGCCCGGGTCGGCGTGGCGCCCGCCCACCGGCTCAGGTCGACCGGCGGCCCGGCGACCACGGTCACCGGGATCCGCGGGCGCAGCCCGAGCCGGGTGGTGCGTGGGTCGAACAGCTTCTCCGGCCCCCACATGGCGACCGGGATCACCGGGGCGCCGGTGGCCAGCGCCAGCCGGGCCGCCCCGGTCTTGCCCTTCATCGGCCAGAGATCCGGCTCGCGGGTGATGGTGCCCTCCGGGTAGATGACCACCGCGCCGCCCGCCCGCAGGGCGGCGGCCAGCTTGTCGAGCGACCTGGCCGCCTCGACGGTGCCGCGTTCCACCGGGATCTGCTTGCACCGGTGCAGGATCCAGCCGAGCACCGGCACCCGGAACAGGCTCGCCTTGCCCAGGTACTGCGGCCAGCGCCCGGCGTCGTAGATGAAGTGCGCGGCGACCAGCGGATCGGCGTGCGAGACGTGGTTCGGCACGATGATGACGCCGCCCGGGTGGCGCAGGTGCTCCATGCCCCGCCAGGTGCGCCGCGTCCACACGGTCAGCGCCGGCTTGACCAGCACCACGGCCAGCCACTGCCAGAATCCCAGCCTCCGCGGTGCCACCCTGCCTCCTCGTAGTGCCCCGACCCACGCGCCACGCCCGCGACGAAATCATGCCTGCTCGCCCTGGGTCCGGCCAGTGAGGGTACCGCCGTCCGACTGGCAGGATGGTCACGTGCCCGACCCGACCTGGACCGTGGTGGTGCCGGTGAAGCGCCTCGGGGCGGCGAAGAGCCGCCTGCGGGGCGCGTTGCCCGCCGTACCCCATGAGGAGCTGGCGCTGGCCCTGGCGGCCGACACGGTCCGGGCGGTGCGCGCCTGCCCGGCCGTCGGCGAGGTCCTGGTGGTCAGCGACGACGCCCGGGTGGCGGCGGAGGCGACGGCGGCCGGCGCGCGGGTGGTGGCGGACCCGGCCGCCGGGCTGAACGCGGCCTTCCGGCACGGCGCGGCGGTCGCCGGCCCGCGCGCCGCGGTGGCCGGGCTCACCGCCGACCTGCCGGCGCTGCGTCCGGCCGAGCTGGCCGCGGCACTCCGGGCCGTCCCGGCCGGCCCGTCCGGGGTACGCGGGTTCGTGGCCGACGCGCCGGGCAGCGGCACGGTGCTGCTCGCCGCGCCGGCCGGGATGTCGCTGGACCCCCGGTTCGGGGTGGGCTCGGCGGCGGCGCACGCGGCGAGCGGGGCGCTGCCGCTGCGCGGCGACTGGCCCACCCTGCGCCGGGACGTGGACACCGCCGCCGACCTGGCCGCCGCCGCGCGGCTGGGTCCGGGCCCACGGACGGCGGCCCTGCTCGCCGGTGGCGTCGGGTACGGTGCTGGCATGCAGGGCACGGTGGCCACCTACGACGCGTCGACCCGCAGCGGCGTGCTGCTGCTCGACGACGGCACCGAGCTGCCCTTCCCGGCCCGCGCCTTCGACGCCTCCGGGCTGCGGCTGCTCCGGCTCGGGCAGCGGGTGCGGATCGAACGGGACGCCGCGGGTGAGATCGTCCGCGTGACGTTGCCGACGATGGCCTGAGCAACCTGCCCCGAGTTCATTTTCCGTTCACCGGAATCGGGGAATCATGAGGTGGTGAGCACCCCTCGCGAGCAGCCCGAGAGCACCCAGCACCTCCCCGCCCCGGAGGCGCCCCGCAACGGCGTCCGGCCCCGGGGCACCGACGGCCGGTTCCGCCGGGTGCGCGCGCCGGAGGAGGACCTCGCCGTCGAGCCGACCGGTCTGGACGTCGCGGCCGCCTCCGCCGGCCTGGAGGAGTCGCTCGACCCGGTCGAGGGCCCGGGCCCGTACGCCGAACGTGCGGCGGCGCAGCCGCTGCCCGAGGACCGGTTCCTCAACCGGGAACTCTCCTGGCTCGACTTCAACGCCCGGGTGCTGGCGCTGGCCGAGGATCCGCGGACCCCGCTGCTGGAGCGGGCGAAGTTCCTGGCCATCTTCGCGAGCAACCTGGACGAGTTCTACATGGTGCGGGTGGCCGGGCTGAAGCGCCGACTCTCCGCCGGCCTGCCGGTACGCGGCGGCGACCGGCTGCCGCTGCGTACCCAGCTCGAGCTCATCGCGGAGAAGGCCGCCGACCTGGTCAGCCGGCACGCCGCCTGCTTCGTCGACGACGTGTTGCCGCGGCTTGCCGAGGAGGACATCCGGATCCTGCGCTGGAGCGAGCTGGACGACCCGGAGCGGGAGCGGCTGCGCACCTGGTTCCGGGAGCACATCTTCCCGGTGCTCACCCCGCTCGCGGTGGACCCGGCGCACCCGTTCCCGTACATCTCGGGTCGGTCGTTGAACCTCGCCGTCTCGGTGCGCGACCCCGACGGCGGTTCGGAGCTGTTCGCCCGGGTGAAGGTGCCCAACAACGTGCCCCGCTTCGTCCGGGTCGCCCGGGACGCCCCCGGCATCCGGTTCATCCCGGTGGAGGACCTCATCTCGGTGCACCTCGGGCAGCTCTTCTCCGGCATGCAGGTGGTGGAGTGCCACCTGTTCCGGATCACCCGCAACGCCGAGGTCGAGGTGGACGAGGACCGCGACGAGGACCTGCTGCAGGCCCTCGAGCGGGAGCTGGCCCGGCGCCGCTTCGGCCCGCCGGTCCGGCTGGAGGTCGCCGCCTCGATCTCCGACCACATGCTGGAGCTGCTCGTCCGCGAGCTGGACATGCACGACCAGGAGGTGCTGCGGGTGCCCGGCCTGCTCGACCTCTCGGCGCTGTGGCAGGTGTACGGCGAGGCCGACCGCCCCGAGCTGAAGGACCCGCCGTTCGTGCCGGCCACCCACCCCCGGCTCACCGAGGGCGAGGTGCCGCGCAGCGTCTTCGCCACGCTGCGGGACGGCGACGTGCTGGTGCACCACCCCTACCACTCGTTCGCCACCAGCGTGCAGCGCTTCGTCGAGCAGGCCGCCGCCGACCCGAACGTGCTGGCCATCAAGCAGACCCTCTACCGCACCAGCGGCGACTCCCCCATCGTGGACGCGCTGGTCGAAGCGGCCGCCGCCGGCAAGCAGGTGGTGGTGCTGGTCGAGCTGAAGGCGCGCTTCGACGAGGTGGCGAACATCGGCTGGGCCCGCACCCTGGAACGCGCCGGCTGCCACGTCGTCTACGGCCTGGTCGGCCTGAAGACGCACTGCAAGACCGCCCTGGTGGTCCGCCAGGAGGGCAACCAGATCCGCCGCTACTGCCACATCGGCACCGGCAACTACCACCCGAAGACCGCCCGCACCTACGAGGACTTCGGCATGCTCACCGCCGACCCGGAGATCGGCGCCGACCTGACCGACCTGTTCAACGTGCTCACCGGCTACAGCCGGCAGACCGCGTACCGGCGGCTGCTGGTCGCCCCGCAGGGCATCCGCAGCGGCCTGATCGAGCGGATCGAGCGGGAGATCACGCACGTCCGGCTCGGCATGCCGGGCCTGGTGCAGTTCAAGGTGAACGCCCTGGTGGACGAGGAGATCACCGACGCCCTCTACCGGGCCTCCCAGGCCGGTGTGCACGTCGACCTGCTGATCCGTGGCATGTGCACGCTGCGCCCCGGGGTGCCGGGGCTGTCGGAGAACATCCGGGTCCGCTCGATCCTCGGGCGGTTCCTGGAGCACTCGCGCATCTTCCGGTTCGGCAACAACGGCGACGCCGAGTTCTGGATGGGCTCGTCCGACCTGATGCACCGCAACCTGGACCGTCGGGTGGAGGCGCTGGTGCAGGTGGGCGACCCGGTGGCCCGGGCCGAACTCGACTACGTGCTGAGCGCCGCGTTCAGCCCGGAGGTGGACGCGTTCGAGCTGGCCGGGGACGGCAGTTGGAGTCGGCGTACCGGCGCCGAGGAGGAGCCGCTGACCCACCTGCAGGATCTGCTGCTGCACCGCGTCGGCGGGACGGCGGCCTGAGCGGGCGCCGCGGACGGGCTTACGGTGAGCAGCATGAGGGACGACGAGCCGGTGCGGATCCGGGCGGCGGGCGGGGTGGCCTGGCGTCCGGGGCCGGACGGCGTCGAGGTCTGCCTGGTGCACCGCCCCCGGTACGACGACTGGTCGCTGCCCAAGGGCAAGCTGGACGCCGGGGAACACCCGTTGCGGGCCGCCGTCCGTGAGGTCGCCGAGGAGACCGACGTCCGGGCCGTGCCGCAGGTGCGCCTGCCCACGGTCCGCTACCGCAGCGAGGGCCGGCCGAAGTCGGTGGACTACTGGTCGATGCGGGCCGCCGCGAGCGGCGGATTCCAGCCGGGCACCGAGGTGGACGAGGTGTGCTGGCTCGGGGTCGACGAGGCGGTACGCCGGGTCAGCTACCCGCACGACGCCGAGGTGATCGCCGCGTTCGCGGCGCTGCCGCGGGTGACCGGCACCGTGCTGCTGGTGCGGCACGCGCACGCCGGCCAGCGCGGCACCTGGACCGGCCCGGACGCCGGCCGCCCGCTGGACGCGCAGGGCTGGGCCCAGGCGCGGGCGCTGGCCGACCTGGTCGCCCTGGTCCGCCCGGTACGCCTGCTCGCCGCCTCGGCCCGGCGCTGCGTGCAGACCCTCGATCCGGCAGCCGCCCTGCTGGACCTGCCGATCGAGGTGACCGGCGACCTGGACGAGCCGAAGCCCGGCCAGCAGCCGGACGAGTGCGTCCTCGCCGCCGCGGCCCGCCTGACCGCGCTGGCCGCCGCCGGCGACCCGGTCGCGGTGTGCAGCCAGGGCAAGGTGATCCCGGGCCTGCTGGAACGCCTCACCGGCCGGGCCGACGACTTCACCACGGCCAAGGGCGGCGGCTGGCTGCTCGCCTTCGCCGGCCACCGCCTGCTCGCCACCGACCGCCTGTAAGGAAGGGCCCCTTCTTGGCGCCTCCGGTAGAGCACGGGCCCCTTGGCAACGGCCGCCGGTGCTCGCGACGTGGGCCGGGGCTCAGGGCAGGGCCAGGGCCAGGGTTCTTCTCGTGATCGACGGGGGTGTTCGGCACGAGGGTTCTGCGGGCCCGCGCCACGGCGGGTCAACGCGTACCCACGAGAAGGGCGCCCACCGCGCGACGGCGGCGGCCACCGCGTCGGCGTACCGGGCGGCCCAGTCCTCGCCGGGCAGGG